>JBCCIS010000081.1 GCA_039028155.1 Pseudomonadota bacterium | reverse complement strand
TCGTCGCTGATGCAGTCAGATACCGACGCAGGGTGGCGATCACCGCTTGCTCATCAACCAAAGCCCCTAGGCTTGGTTCCGCCGGTCTGTGCGGAAAGGACGGTAGCCAACCAGCGCACGCTTTCCAAGCAGTTTTTTTCGTCCTGTCCCCAGACCGTTAACCTTTTAGAATCAGGCATCTCTCCCGGCCTTCAAGGTCGCGCCGCCGCTCGACGACGCCCAGCCCGGCCCGGCTGGCAAGCGCGGCAATCGCGTCGGCCTGGCCGGGTCCGTGTTCCAGCACGGCGATGCCCTCGTCAGCCAGGATCGGCTTCAACTGCGGCACGATCCGGCGATAGGCATCCAATCCATCCGAGCCACCGTCGAGCGCGGCGACCGGCTCCCACAACGCGACCTCCGGCGCCAGCGAGGCGAGCGTTGCGGTTTCGATATAGGGCGGGTTCGACGCGACGATATCGAAGGGTCCGCTCAAACCGTCTGCCCAGTCGCCAGACTGAAACGCTGCGCGGTCACTAAGCGCAAGACGTTCTGCATTGCCACGGGCCAACGACAACGCATCATTGCTGGCGTCGACGCCGATACCAGTACTGGCCGGAAGTTCGTGCAGCAGCGTCAACAACAAACAACCCGTTCCGGTGCCGAGATCGAGCAGGCGCATCGGCTTCGAACGATCGGCGATATGATCGAGAACCGCCTCGATCAATGTCTCGGTTTCGGGGCGCGGGCTTAAGACAGCGCGGCTGACGCCAAACGCCAGACTCCAGAACTCCCTCGTACCCAGGATCTGTGAAACCGGCTCACGCGCCTCACGCTTCGCAATCACGTTGTCGAAGGCGTTCGCGTCGTTATCGGCAAGCGGATCGTCACCGTGGCCTATCAGATAGGCGCGGTCACACGTCAGCACATGACACAGCAACACCTCGGCATCGCGCTTGGGCGTTTCGACACCGGCATCTTCGAGACGCTGTGCGGCCGCAGCAATCGATTGCTGAAGCGTGCGTCCGCTCACGCCAGTTCGGCCAGTTGCGCGGCCTGGTCTTCGGCGGTCAGCGCGTCGACAATCTCGTCGAGACCGTCGCCGTTCAAAAGCTGTTCGAGTTTGTAGAGCGTCAGGTTGATGCGGTGATCGGTGACACGCCCCTGCGGAAAATTATAGGTGCGAATGCGTTCGGATCTGTCGCCGGACCCGACCTGGGAGCGGCGCGATTCCGCGCGCGCCTCGTCGCGCTCGCGACGCTCCTGCTCATAGAGCCTTGAAAGCAGGATCTTCATGGCCTTCGCGCGGTTCTTGTGCTGCGATTTCTCGTCCTGCTGGGCGACGACGATGCCGGTAGGCAAGTGGGTGATCCGCACGGCGCTGTCGGTCTTGTTGACGTGCTGACCACCGGCGCCGGACGCGCGATAGGTGTCGACACGCAAGTCTTTGTCGTCGACGTGCACGTCGACCTCCTCGGCCTCCGGCAGGACGGCGACGGTCGCGGCGGAAGTGTGAATGCGCCCGCCGGATTCGGTCACCGGCACGCGCTGCACGCGGTGCACACCGGATTCGTACTTCATTCTGGCAAAGACATCCTGGCCGGAGATCAGCGCCTGGGCCTCCTTGATGCCACCGATGCCGATTTCGCTGGCGTCCAAGAGCTCGAACCGCCAGCCGCGCGACTCCGCGTAACGCTGATACATGCGTAGGAGATCGGCGGCGAACAGCGCGGCCTCGTCGCCGCCGGTGCCGGCACGCACCTCCAGGATAGCGTTGCGTTTGTCCGCCTCGTCGCGCGGCAACAGCATAAGCTGCACCTTGCGTTCCAGATCGGGCACCTTCTCGGCCAGGCCGTCGCGTTCCTGGCGGGCCATCTCCTTCATTTCCGCATCGTTCTCGGCGGCGATCATCTCGTCGAGATCGGCCAGTTCACTCTCTGCCGAACGCAGTTCCCCAACCGTTTCGACCAGCGACGAGAGCTCTGCGTACTCCTTCGACAGTTTGACGAACTCGTCGCTGTCGCCACCGGCCGCCTGGTTCAGCAGTTCGGCCAGCTCCTGATGGCGCAACACCACGCGATCGAGTTTTTCCTGCAAACTCACGACTTTTCCTCTTCGTCCGGCGGCAAGCGGAACAACGCCTTCAACACCACATCGGCATGTTCAGCGGCCTTGGGATCGCGCGCCGCCAATTCGCGCAACGCTTCTGACGGATCGTGCAGCAAGCGTCCGACCAGCCGTCGCGTCGCCTCCTCGCTCCCGGCGCCGCCTAACTCCGCCATCAGTTCCTGGCGAATGGTCTCGAAACGCGACCTGAGCGCAGCCACGGCCGGCGTCGCACGGCGTTGATCCCGGTCATGCTGAAAGGCCTCCAGGCTCTCATCCACGATTGCCCATGCAGCTTCCGCCTCACCGGCACGTCCGGCACGCCCCGCCAGCGCGATACGTTCGAGATCGTCGAGGCCGTAAAGGAACACGTCATCCAGACGGTCGATGGCCGGATCGGCCTCCGCCGGCACCGCGGCGTCGACCACAAAAATCGGCCGGTTGCGCCGCCGTTTCAAGGCTTGTCGCAGGTCGTCGTAGCCCAACACATGCCCCCCGGTGCCGACCGACAGGATCACGATGTCGGCGCCGGCCAAGTCATCGGCCAGGTTCGCCATGTCGTGCAGTTCGGCGCCCAATCGCTGCGCGATGGGATCGGCCATGGCGCGCGTTCGGTGGGTCACACCGAGGCGCGACAGCCCATGATTGAGCATCCGCTCGGCAATCAGCTCACCGGCCTCGCCGGCCCCGATCATCAAACCGGAAACACGGGCGAGATCACCGTGGATATCGCGCGCGATTTCAACAGCGGCCGAGGCTATGGAGATCGGCCGCTCGCCGATCGCCGTTTCCGTCCTGACCCGCTTGGCCGCGGCATAGGCAGCCTGAAGCCGGCGGTCCAGCACTGGCCCGATCATGTCGTGTTTGGCGGCGCGGCGATGGCTCGCCTTGACCTGCCCGAGCACCTGCGGTTCGCCGACGATCAGGCTGTCGAGCGATGCCGCCACGGCAAAGAGTTGCCGCAGGGCTTCCTCATCCTGCTTGACGTAGACCGACGCATCGACCGTCGCGCCGGCGCGGTTCGCGAACTGGGCGCACACCGTCGCGGCGGCCGCATCGGGGTCGTCATGGGCAACGTGCAGCTCGACGCGATCACAGGTCGACAACAGCATGGCTTCGTCAATGCCGGCCTCGCGAATACTCTCGTAGTACGCCGTTAACTCCTGTTCAGTCACGAACAGGCGCTCGCGCAGGTCCAGCGGTGCCGAGCGATGGTTGACCCCGACGGCCAGATGATGGCGCGCGACGTCCTTCACTAACTGAGCGCGCGCAGACCCTCGCTTACCCGGTCGATCGGGAGTTCGGTCTGCTCCCCGCTGTCGAGGTCGCGCAACGTCGCGACACCGCGGGCAAGTTCGTCATCGCCCATGATAACAGCGGCCCGTGCGTTGACTTTGTTCGCGCGCTGCATCTGTTTCTTCAAATTGCCGCGATAGGCCAGTTCGATGATCAGGCCCTGGCGGCGCAGATCGTGCGCCAGTTTCTGGGCGGTAGCGCCGGCGCTCTCACCGACCGGCAGAATGGCATAGGGCCTGGGCAGCGGCGCCGGGTCGCCCGCCATCATCGCCAGGCGTTCGATACCACCGGCCCAGCCGACGCCCGGTGTCGCCGGACCGCCCATCTGTTCCATCAAACCGTCGTAGCGACCGCCACCAATAACGGTGCCCTGGGCGCCCAGTTGGTCTGTCACGAACTCGAACGCCGTGTGACTGTAGTAGTCGAGCCCGCGCACAATCTTCGGGTTTACCTGATAGGCAATGCCGAGCGCATCCAATCCCGCCTTGACCGTACCGAAGAAGTCGGCAGCCTCCGGCGTCAGGTGATCGAATATGATCGGCGCGTCGGCGACGATCCGCTTGTCGCCTTCGTCTTTTGAATCCAGTACCCGCATGGGGTTGCGTTCCAAGCGGTCGCGACTGTCATCGCTCAGGTCGTCACGGTGGTCTCGCAGAAACCCGACCAGCGCGTCGCGGTAGGCCGCGCGGCTTGCCGCATCGCCCAAGGTATTCAGTTCCAGCCGGGTCCGGTCGAGCACATCCAGCATATCCAGAACGTCGGCGCCCATGGCAATCGCCTCGATGTCGCCGGTCGGCTCGGCGATGCCGAACAACTCGACGCCAATCTGATGGAACTGGCGCTGGCGGCCCTTTTGCGGACGCTCATAGCGAAACATCGGCCCGGCATACCAGAGCTTCAACGGCATCTGTTGCAACAGGCCGTTGCTCAGCACCGCGCGCGCGACCGACGCGGTGTTCTCGGGGCGCAGCGTGACCGTGTCGCCGCCACGATCCTCGAATGTGTACATCTCCTTGGTCACGACATCGCTGGTGTCGCCCAAGCTGCGCGAGAAGACGCCGGTAAACTCGAAAACCGGTGTGCGGATCTCACCATAGCCGTAGCGTTCCGCCACAGCGGCACAGGCATCGATGACACGATCCTGGCGCCGGCAGTCCTCTGGTAAGAGGTCGTGGGTGCCACGCACGGGCTGAAGTTTGGCCACGGCAGATACGTCCGTTCTAAGGTTCGGCTATTCGGCGGCGTCGGCGTGCTCGCCAGCGCTGAGCGCTTCGGCCTTGCGTTCAACGAGCTCGACGATGTGGTCGACCATATCGCCACTGGACACCTTGTGGTCGGCGCTGCCCGCCATATAGACGAGATGGTTGCCCTTGCCGCCGCCGGTCAGGCCGATATCCGTCAGCATGGCTTCGCCCGGACCGTTGACGACGCAGCCAATGATCGAGACGGTCATCGGCACCTCGACATGGGCCAGCCGCTCTTCAAGCGCTGCGACCGTCTCGGCGACATTGAACTGCTGACGCGCGCAGGACGGGCAGGCGATGATGTTGACGCCGCGCTGGCGCAAGTTAAGCGCCTTCAGAAGCTCCCAGCCGACCTTCACCTCTTCGACCGGGTCGGTCGCCAGGGAGACGCGGATCGTGTCGCCGATACCCTCCCACAGCAGCATGCCCAGGCCGATCGATGACTTGACCGTGCCGCCGATCAGACCGCCGGCCTCGGTGATGCCAAGGTGAAGCGGATAGTCGCAAACCGCTGCCAGCTTGCGATAGGCGCCCACGGCCAGCGGCACGTTCGACGCCTTGACAGAAATCTTGAAGTCCAGGAAGTCGTGGTCTTCCAGGATCTTCGCGTGACCCATCGCGCTTTCGACCATGGCGTCGGCCGTCGGCCCGCCATACTTCTCCAGAAGGTGCTTCTCCAGCGAGCCGGCATTGACGCCGATGCGCATGGAGCAGCCATGATCCTTCGCCGCCTGAACGACCTCGCGAACGCGGTCGCTGGATCCGATGTTGCCGGGATTGATGCGCAGGCACGCGGCGCCTGCTTCCGCCGCCTCGATGCCGCGGCGATAGTGGAAATGGATGTCGGCAACCAGCGGCACGGGGGATTCGTAGACCAGCGACTTGAATGCCTTGGTCGAGGCTTCGTCCGGACATGACACGCGCACGATATCAGCGCCGGCAATCGCCAGTGCGCTGATCTGCTCGGCCGTTGCATGCGCGTCGCTGGTCAGCGTGTTGGTCATCGACTGCACCGTAACCGGCGCATCGCCGCCAACCTCGACGCTGCCGACATGAATTTTGCGGCTTTTGCGCCGCGCCGGCCTATCGGTATCTTGGTTTTGCATGGTTTTCGGCCAGTCGCTCTGTCCGGAGCGCCCTGATAGCCCAGCGCCCGGGAACCGTAAAGTCAAACCGGTTGAGGGATCCTAACGCTCAAGCAGGCTGTCAGGCTCCAAAAGGACGTCCTTGATCACCTCGCCCTGCTCACCCAGGGATCCGATGAGCTCGCCATCGACACGCACTTCAAGGCCGCCCGCATTGCCGGTCTTTAGCATGATGTCGCCGGTATTGGGCACACGATAGGTATCGCCCGGCGCCAGCACGCGGGTCAGCAGCACCTGGTTCCCCGGCGCCTCGATCTGGACCCAACTGGTCTCGACCGCGCGCAGTTCGACGCGAGAATCAGTGTTTGTCCGCCCATAGACCCTGGGCACATAGTCGTCGTCGCCCGTCGTGGCGGCGATCTCGCCAAGACCGGCGCCGTCTTCGACATTGATGGCCACGTCCGTCTCTGGCTCAGGTGGTTCGGGAAGCGCATCGGCCTCGGTTTCAACAGTGTCGATCGCCACACCGTCGGTTGTCTCCGCAGGCTCGGGTTCGACGGTATCGATAGCGACGCTGCCCGTGGTCTCCGCTAGCTCGTTCTCGATCGTGGCGGCCTGATCCGTGCCGGCACCGCTCGCCACGTTCTGACGCGCGATCGCGACATCGCCGACTTCCGCGCCAATCGACAGGCCATCATCGGTCCCCGTGTCGACAGGTTCCTCGCCTGTAAACAACGTCTCGACGTCATCGCTGCCGATATCGGTCTGCTCGCTGCCGGTCGCCGTCGCGATGTCACTGCTCTCCTCGCCGGTGCTCGTTCCCTCACTGCCGGCGACCTCCAAGGCGACGCCGTCATCGGTTGACGTTTCGGCCAGGAAGTCCGGCACGGGAGGGATCTGCTCGAGATCGACGAGATCACGCTGGCCAACCGCATACCAGGCGGCGAGCGCCACGACGACGACCAGCAGTGCGATGGCGATCATGCGCCCGGTTGGACGCCGGGTCTCGCTCGCAGGAACCGGGAAATAGAGATTCTGGCGCGCCAGCACACCGCCGGACTCGTCCTTATAGAGGCGAACCAGCTCTTCACCATCAAGACCCAGATGCTTGCCATAGGTACGGACAAAGCCGGCGACATAGGTCGGACCCGGCAAATCATCAAACCGGGCCTCTTCGATCGCTTGCAGATAGTCGAGGCGGATGTGCAGAACCGCGGCGACGTCCTCAAGCTCAAGACCTCTGGACAATCGCGCGGAGACAAGCTGGTCGGCAATGCGTCGCGGTGCCGTCTCCGCGTTCACATCGCGAAACGGCATGACGTTGCTGTTGTCAGCCGTCGGTTCAGCCCGTTCCGGTGTTTGTGTCATGGCGCTGCTAAAACCCGACCACAGGGCCCCTCGTCCCTGGAGTTTCGGGATCTAACCCTAGCATTGGCGCCAAAATGCGGCAAATCAGGCGCGTAGAGCTCGAGTCTCAAGCGCTGCGGTCGCCTGGTCGACCAGTTCGCCGATGATCTCTGCGGTCGGCTGTTCGGCGGTCACCATGCCGACGCTTTGCCCGGCCATCAGTGAGCCCGCCTCGACATCGCCGTCAATCACGGCGCGGCGCAACGCACCGGCCCAGAAATGCTCGATCTCAAGCTGGGCCGCCTTCTGGTCCAACTCGCCGCTGTCGAACCGGTCGATGACCTCGCGCTGCTTGTCCAGAAACGCCTTGGTCGCATCGTTGGCCAGCGCACGCACGGGGATAACCGGAAAGCGTGGATCAAGCTGGACCGACGGCTGGGCGTCGCGGGCGGCAGCGCGGATAAAGCTGCGTTTGAAGTCGTCATGGGCGATCGATTCCGTCGCGCACACGAACCGCGTACCCAACTGCACGCCGACGGCGCCCATGGTCAGATAGGTCGCAATCGCCTCGCCCCGCCCGATGCCGCCGGCAACAAACACCGGCACATCTTCGATATGCGGCAGGATCTCCTGGGCCAGCACGCCGGTCGCGACCGGACCGATATGACCGCCTGCCTCCATGCCCTCGATGACGATCCCGTCGATGCCGCTGCGGACCAGCTTTCGCGCGATGGCAAGCGCGGGCGCAAAGCCGATCGCCTTGGCGCCACGCGCCTTCACCTGGGCAATCGAGTTGGACGACGGTAGGCCGCCGGCAAGCACGATATGGCTGACCGCGTGATCACCACAAACGTCGATCAGCGCGTCCAGGTCCGGATGCATGGTAATCAGATTGACGCCGAAGGGCGCGTCTGTCAGCCCGCGCGTCGCCTCGATCTCTGCCGCCAGCAGATCCGGCGTCATGGCGCCGCAAGCGATCACGCCGAAGCCGCCGCCATTCGAGATCGCCGCGACCAGGTTGCGCTCCGACACCCACGTCATCGCGCCGCCCATAATGGCGTGCTCGACGCCTAAGAGGTCGCGGCCACGAGCCCACAGTTGGTCCAGCCGCGCACGGCCTGGTGACGGCGCCAGCAACCGGTTCAATCCACGTCCAGGCCGTAGGCCGTATGGAGCGCGCGAAGCGCCAATTCCAGATAGTCCTCGGAGATCAGCACGCTGATCTTGATTTCCGATGTCGAGATCAACTGGATGTTGATGCCGCGCCCGGCGAGCGCATCGAACATGGTCCGCGCGACACCGGCGTGGCTGCGCATGCCGACACCGATCACCGAGACTTTCACCACATTGGCATCCGGCGCAAACCGTTGTGCACCCAGCTTGTCGTTGTCCTTCTCCAGCAGATCGAGCGTGCGGTCCAAGTCCGCCTTGGCGACAGTGAACGTCAGGTCGGTGCGGTCGCCGTCCTCGGAAATGTTCTGGACGATCATGTCGACATTGATGTTGGCGTCGGCCAACGGTCCGAACAGGCTCGCCGCCACGCCCGGGCGATCCGGCAGGCCGATGATGGTGATTTTGGCGTCGTCCCGGCTATAGGCGATGCCACTGACAACTTGTTGCTCCACGATTTCGTCCTCGTCGACGACAAGCGTGCCCGGCGTGTCGGTGAAGGTTGAGAGAACTTGCAGCCGCACATGATGGTTCATGGCGGTTGCGACGGACCGCGTATGCAGGACCTTGGCGCCCTGGGACGCCAACTCCAGCATTTCCTCATAAGTGATCTTATCGAGCTTCCGGGCCTTGGCAACGATACGGGGATCGCAGGTGAAGACACCCTCCACATCGGTGAAGATATCGCAACGCTCAGCGCCCAAAGCGGCTGCCAAGGCGACCGCGCTCAGATCGGATCCGCCGCGCCCCAAGGTCGTCACACGCCCGACGTCACCAATACCCTGAAAACCCGTCACCACCGCGACCTGGCCATTCGCCAGGCGTTCCTTCAGGAGACTGGTCTCGATCTGTTGGATGCGGGCGGCGCCATAGACGTCGTCTGTCCGGATCGGGATCTGCCAGCCCGTCCATGAACGGGCGTCGATGCCGAGCTGCTGCACTGCGATCGCCATCAGGCCGGCGGTGACCTGTTCGCCGCTGGAAACGACGGCGTCATATTCGCGCGCGTCGTGAACCGGCGCCATGGTGCGCACCAGATCGACCAGACGATTGGTCTCGCCGCTCATGGCCGACACGACGACGGCGACCTCGTCTCCCCGGTCCACAGCTTCTTTGACGCGTGTCGCGGCGTGGCGGATGCGATCAATGCCGCCGACCGACGTCCCGCCGAATTTCTGAACGATGACGGCCATGTTACGTCTGTTTCATGGAACGGTTGCCGGAGCGCATATGCTCTAAGGCCGGAATTTGCGCTTTCCGGCCGGAATGCGGCCCTACATACTCTCGCCATGATAGCGAAGCAAGCCGCCGCCCCGGCAACCGGGAAACGCCCGTCGACGGTCGATCCCGATGAGGTACAGCAGTTCGACGCGCTGGCCGACCGCTGGTGGGACCCCAAAGGCCCGTTTCGCCCGCTTCATCGCCTGACGCCAGTTCGCCTGACCTATATCCGCGACACCATTGCCGCCCATTTCGGGCTTGAAACCAGCCAAAATGAGCCGTTTTCGGGGTTGCGCGGGGTCGATATCGGCTGCGGCGGCGGCCTCGTGGCCGAACCCCTGGCGCGCCTCGGTATGGAGATGACGGGTATCGACGCGGGGGCAAACAATATCGGCGCCGCCCGCGCCCATGCTGCCGGCCAGGGTCTGGCTATCGATTACCGCTGCACCACGGCCGAGGAGGCTGCGTCCGCCGGCGAACGGTTCGACGTCGTTCTGGCCCTTGAAATCATTGAACATGTGGCCGATCGCGGCGCTTTTGTCCGTGCTTGTTGCGAACTGGCAACACCCGGCGGCCTGATCATTCTGTCGACCCTGAACCGCACCGCGAAGGCCTTCGGTTTGGCCATCGTCGGCGCGGAGTACGTCCTGCGCTGGCTGCCACGTGGCAGCCACGACTGGCGAAAGTTCGTGCGTCCCTCAGAGCTGGCGCGTGACCTGCGCGCGGCCGGCGCCAGCCCGAGCGACACCAGAGGTGTCGTGTTCGATCTGGTCGCCGACGAGTGGCGATTGTCCAGCGATCTCGACGTCAATTATTTCATGACCGCGACCTCAGCGTGATCGCTGTCGCAGACGCCCATTTAGGATGCTGATACAGGCAGTTTGCGGTGACCGGCCTCAATATGAGACCATGGGGGGTTCGTGGGGGAGAGCAGTTTTGACGAGCCAGGGTGGTTCACCGATCGCGGGTTAAACGACAATCGGGGTATCTCGACCAAGGTCATGGCCGTGGCGACCATAGAGCAGGCTGATCTAAGGCGCAGGCGCGAACGGCGCACATTCTGGGCCGTTGTCGCCATTTGGGGTGTGGCCATGGTGCTCATGCTGGGCGCCGTGGCCTGGCTCGACGAACGCGCGGTGCGGCGCGAAGAGGCGACCTTCAATCATCAGCAGTTCCTGGTGACACAGATCGCCGCGCGGGCCATTCATGACCAGATCCAGAACATGGTGATCCGTCATGGCAACCTGCTCAGCCTGCAGGTTGCCACGCTGATGTCGAGCTCAACCGTGACGCCGGAAGCGCTTGCCCGGTTCATGGACGCCAACCGCAATTCAACGGAACTGTCGTTGCTGCTGTTCAACAGCGCGGGACAGTTACGCGCGGAATCCTCGACCAACTTGCTGGCCGATCAGGATGTTCTGACCAGCCTGGGCACCTGGGCGCAGGAAGCATGGGAAGCGCCGGTACCGCAAGGCGATGCGCCGCCCGATGCCGCGATCTTCGCTGACATGCTCCAGCGCTCGCTCGCCATACGCTATCCCTTGGTCGACGGTACCAGTGTGATCGGTGTGCTGGTCGTCGTCTTCGATCTCGACAACCTAATCGAACGGTTCGTGACGCCGCTTGAAGAGGGCCGCTTCGGCGCCAGCATCGTGTTGGCCAGCGACGGCTCGGTCGTCTACGACAAGATCACGGAGAATATCGGCCGCAACGTCTTCGACGGCTTGCACGAAGGCTTCCCCGAACTGCTCCGGCTCGACGAGAAACTGCTGTCGCAGTCGTCGGGCATGGACGAATACGACCTGCGCGGTCAACCGGGCGGCCAGGCGAAGCGCATGCTGGTCGCCTGGAACAGTGTCGACCTGGGCGACGCCAGCATCGTCATCGCGCTCTCCTCGCCCGATGCCCACATCGCCGAAGCATTGTCGGAGCTGCGCCTGCAATACGTTCTGGCCGGCGTCATCGTCGCGATCGCGATGGTGATGCTGGGTGTCCTCGTGCTGCGTCTGCGTCATACCGATTTACGCGTCGCCGCCGACGAGTTGCAGCGCCAGGTCGACGTCAGAACCGGCGAGCTGGAAGCCAGCGAGACCAAGTACCGGGCCCTGGTCGAGGCCTCGACCCAGGGCATCACGATCCGTCGCGATGGACGATTTCTCTTTTCGAATCAAGCGTTTGCCGACATTCATGGCTATGAAAGCCCGGACGATGTCATGACGCTTGAATCGATCGACGATACCGTCGCCGAGGGCGACCGCGACAAACTGCATGACCTGCAACGCCGCTTTGTTCTGACCCATGAGACCGGCGCCTACGAATACCAGGGACTGCGCAAGGACGGCAGTACCGTCTGGCTTGAGGCGCGCAACAGCACCGTGCCGTGGGAAGGCAAGGACGCCATGCAGTGCATCGTCGCCGATATCACCGAGCGCAAGCGCGCCGAACAGGAACTGATCTCCGCCAACGTTAATCTGGAGCAGGCGAACCAGGCGAAGTCCGACTTCCTGTCGCGCATGAGTCATGAGCTGCGCACACCACTCAACGCGATCATTGGTTTTTCCGAGACCATGCTGAGCGAGGTCTTCGGGCCGATCGGGTCCGACCGCTACCGCGACTATGTCAACGACATCCACTACAGCGGCACGCACCTTCTGACCCTGATCAACGACGTCCTGGACGTCGCGCGCATCGAGCAGGGCGAGCTGAGACTGAACGACGACATCGTCGACATCTCCGACATCGTGCGCACGTCGATCCGGCTGATGGAACCGATCGCCGCGCGCGAGAGCATCGGCCTTGAAGTCGACATCGATGACGATCTGCCGACCCTGCACGGCGACCGCCGCGCGGTCCGCCAGATTGTCTTCAACCTGCTATCGAACGCGGTGAAGTTCACCGATAGCGGCGGCACGGTGACCGCCCATGTCTATCAGGCGCCGGGCGGTGAGATCACCGTGGTCGTCGAGGATACCGGCATCGGCATTCCGGCGGCCGCCCTCGCCAACATCACCGAACCATTCGTTCAGGCCGCCACGGGCGAGCGCCAGTACCAGGGTTCGGGCCTTGGCCTCACCATCGTCAAGGCGCTTCTCGAGATGCACGGCGGCACCTTGACGATCGACAGTCAGGAAGGCGAAGGCACCACCGTGACCGCCATCTTCCCCGCCGAACGTGTCAGCGTGCCCGCAAGGAAATTGACCGCGACCTGATCGCCGTCCCATAAGGGCGCACGGCTTCCATCATCACGGAATCCGGCGACACACCAGGCGGGGTAGACCATGGACAAGAATGCGATCTTCAATCAGCTGGGCCTGAACGATCAGGACCTGGAAAACGCCTTTATGACCGGTGGCGACCACGCGGTGGTGAGCCCGATCGACGGCGCCGAACTGGCCCGCGTCAAGATGACCTCCCCCGACGAGGTTGACGGCATGGTCACCAAATCCGTCGAGGTCCAACGCGCCTGGCGCAAGCTGACGCCGCCCCAGCGTGGCGAGGTCATCCGCCGCTTCGGCGACGAACTGCGCGCCCACAAGGATGCACTTGGCGGGCTGGTGACGCTGGAAACCGGCAAGATCCTGGAAGAAGGCAAGGGCGAAGTGCAGGAGATGATCGATATCTGCGACTTCGCGCTGGGCCTGTCGCGCCAGCTCTATGGCCTCACCATCGCGTCGGAGCGGCCCGGCCATCGCATGATGGAGACGTGGCATCCCCTGGGCGTCGTCGGCTGCATAACCGCCTTTAACTTCCCCGTCGCCGTTTGGTCGTGGAACTTCTGCATCGCGGCGGTCTGCGGCAACACCATGGTGTGGAAACCGTCGGAGAAGACGCCGCTGACGGCCATCGCCTGCAAGCGCCTGTTGGGCCGCGCGGCCGATGCGTGCGACTTCGACGTGCCGTCGGATCTCGTCCAGATCGTCGTCGGCGCGCAAGAGGCCGGCGCGCGGATGGTCGATAACCGCGACGTCGCCCTGGTCAGCGCCACCGGCAGCACGCGCATGGGTTATGAAGTCGCGCCGCGTGTCGCCGGCCGCATGGGTCGCTACCTGCTGGAGCTGGGCGGCAACAACGCCGCGATTGTCGCGCCGACCGCCGATCTTGATCTGACCGTGCGCGGCATCGCGTTCGCCGCCGTCGGCACGGCCGGTCAGCGCTGCACCACCCTGCGCCGCGTCATCGCCCACGACGCCATCTATGACGCCCTGCTATCGCGCCTCAAATCGGCCTATGACAGCGTCCCCATCGGCAATCCGCTGGAAGGCGGTAATCTGGTCGGACCGATCATCGACGGGCGTTCGTTCCAGTCGATGCAGGCGGCCCTGTCACGCGCCATCGACGAAGGCGGGCGGGTTCATGGCGGCGAACGCGTCTTGGAGACGGAGTACCCCGGTGCCTACTACGTCAAACCGGCGATCGCGGAGATGCCGTCGCAGACCGGTGTGGTCAAGGAAGAGACGTTCGCGCCGATCCTCTACACCATGCGCTATAGCGACTTCGCCGACGCCATCGCCATGCAGAACGATGTGCCCCAGGGCCTGTCGTCCTGTGTCTTCACCAACGATCTGCGCGAGGCCGAGCTCTTCGTCTCCGATGAGGGCAGCGACTGCGGCCTGGCCAATGTCAATATCGGCCCGTCCGGCGCGGAAATTGGCGGTGCGTTCGGTGGCGAGAAGGACACCGGCGGCGGACGCGAGTCCGGATCCGATGCGTGGCGCGCCTATATGCGGCGCCAGACCAACACGATCAACTTCTCGACGGAACTGCCGCTTGCCCAGGGCATCAGTTTCGATGTCGGCTGAACCAAACGGCGGATAACGCGTGACCAGCGACCAGATTGAAATCAGCGTCATCATCCTGGTAGCGGCCGCGCTCTTCATCTGGGGCCGCTGGCGTTACGATCTCGTCGCCTTCACCGCTTTGATCGCGGCCGTCCTGACGGGCGTGGTCGACAGCACGGCAGCCTTTACCGGCTTTGGCCATCCCGCCGTGATCACCGTGCTGGCGGTGCTGGTCATCAGCCGCGGCCTTTTCAACTCAGGCGTTGTCGACATCATCGCGCGGTCGGTCGTGCGCGCAAGCGCCAGCCCGTTCCTGCACGTTACCGTCTTGGCCGGTGTCGCGGCGTTCCTGTCGGCCTTCATGAACAACGTCGCGGCGCTGGCGCTCCTCATGCCGGTCGCGCTCCAGTCCTGCGCCAAGGTTGACCGCGCGCCGGCGCTTGTCTTGATGCCGCTCTCGTTCGGCTCGATCCTGGGTGGTCTCGCCACCCTGATCGGCACGCCGCCCAACATCATCATCGCATCCTACCGTGCCGAGAACCTGGGCGCGGAGTTCGGCATGTTCGACTTCACCCCGGTCGGCGGTGTTGTCGCGGTGATCGGTGTTCTGTTCGTCGCCCTGATCGGCTGGCGGCTGCTGCCCAAGGATGTCAGAAGCCGCAACGTGCCCGCCGACCTGATCGCGATCGAAAACTACGTTACCGAAGCCAGTGTCGGCGAGGGTTCGAAAGCCATCGACCAGCCGATCCATGAACTCGACGAGGCGCTGGAGGAGCACGACACGCGCATCATCGGTCTGATCAGGCAAGGCCGGCGCATCTTGAGCGCGGCGCGGCGCGAGCATGTGCGCGAGGGCGACGTGCTGATGCTGGAAGCAAGCCCCGACGGCATCGCCGCGGCGGTCGCTGATCTGAAACTGGAGCTGGTCGGCGACAAGGGGCAGGCCGCGGAACTGTTGACCGGCGAAGACGCCGTGATGGTCGAAGCCGTGGTGCAGCCGCGCAGCCGGATCGAAGGCCACACGCCGAGCAGCCTGAGCCTGGGCCGCCAGCACGATATCAACCT
>JBCCIS010000080.1 GCA_039028155.1 Pseudomonadota bacterium | reverse complement strand
GGGGAGTGGGCCGGAGCCGATTCCGCGCAAGCAAGTCATACTCTAGAATAAGTCATCGCGACGCGTTGAAAACCACCTAGCTCGGTGTTCGATGGCCAATCCTGAGAATTATCGTGCCTATGGCGTGCTGCTGCGCGCTACCAAGGTCATGATATCGGCTGAATTTGTCGTGGGGATTTTCGCGTGGAAGTTTCCGGGCGGCGGCGTCGAGCCGCACGAAACCGCCGAACAGGCGTTACGGCGCGAGTTTACCGAGGAGACGGGGTTGTCGATCGACATTCTTGACGAACTCTACGAT
Organism: Pseudomonadota bacterium; assembly: GCA_039028155.1. NCBI lineage: Bacteria > Pseudomonadati > Pseudomonadota > Pseudomonadota bacterium. The sequence continues at coordinate 15,483 of JBCCIS010000080.1, read as the reverse complement.
CCGGGAACGCGGATCAGCCCATGGACCGGGCGACCCTATACGCCGATCTACTTCCTGGTCGCTGCCGACGGCGAGCCGGTGGTTCCCGACCACGAACCGGTCGAGATTTCCTTTGAGGATCCCGCCGACGTTCTGGCCAGCGACCTCGTGCCGGCGCCGGAAAAGGTCGCGCTGAACCGCGCGTTGTCCCTTTAGGCTGAGAGCTAGTCGACCGGATCCGGCGCGTCCCAGTCCAGTTCCGGATTGGGCACCGTGCCACGATGGGCCGCGCGGTACTCGTAGACCTCGGTGATCATCGTCTCCGTCCACCAGCCCGAGCGGGTCGGCGGGTACTTTGGCGGGTTGTCGGGCCCCTGGAACTGAGGCAGGCAACGCACGACGGTCCGGTGGTTGGCGGCGAAGAACAGCGGAAAAGACATGCGCTCTTTGCCGGACGTGTTGATCACCCGATGCGGGGTCGAGACGAACTCGTCGTTCGTCCAGCGCATCAGCATGTCGCCGACATTGACGATGATGGTCCCGGGTATGGGCGTTGCCTCGATCCAGTCGCCGTCGCGGTTCCCGACCTGCAGACCGCCGCTGTCGTCCTGCAGAAGCAGCGTGAAGCACTCGTAATCGGTATGGGCGCCGATGCCGATCATGTCGGGATCGATCTCGCCTTCCTGGGGCGGGTAATAGAGCAGGCGGAGCTGACTCATCGGTTTGTCGAGGTAAGGGTCGAAGTAGCCAAGCGGCAGACCGAGCGCCATTTCGAAGGCATTAAAGAGCTTGAAGCCGAGGTCCATGACCGCTTCGAAGTAGCCATAAACACCATCGCGAAAACCGGGCAGGTTGTCCGGCCAGACATTGGGCCCATACATGATGCTGCCTGCCAGATAGTCGGGATCGTCGGCCGGCAATTCCATGGAAAGCTCAAATCCCTCCTGCACGTCCGGCTTCGCGTTCGGCCCGGCATAGAGGTCGCCAAAAGGAATGAAACCGCGATGACGCCCGACTTTCTTGGCATCAATTTCCATTTTCTTTTCAATGGGTTGTCTAAAGAAGCTCTGAGTCTGCGTTAGCAGTTCATCGATTGTCGTTTGCGGGATGCCGTGGTCCTTGATGTAAAAGAAACCGACCCGCCGGCAAGCCTCGCCTATCTCCTCGGCGACCTGCCTTTTTTGTTCGTCGGTGCCATTGAGAAACGGCCCGAAGTCGATCACCGGGATCGCATCGAAGTCCAGACGCTTCGCGGCGATGGTATCGATCTTGGTCATTGCGGACGTGACGGCCATAAATTCGGTCTCCTGAACAGCCGTTCAATAATGCCAAACAAGGGAGGCTGTCAGCAACACACGCACCGGCTGTGGTCACCGCCTCAACAAACCCCTGTTGATACGGCTGTGCTCTATTAGGCCCGATCGATGCCGAGATACTCCGCGATCTCCGGCGTCGGGGGGCGGTCAAGGATATCGGCCGTTGGTCCGGTTGCGACGATCTGGCCGTTGTCGACGAAGGCCGTGGTTTCGGCGATACGGCGGGCGTCAGCGGGATCGTGGCTTACCATCAAAACGGATGTCTTGGTTTCGTGGCGCAGCTCGTCGACCAGGTCGAGCATGGTGCGCCGCATGGCCGGTCCGAGTGCCGCGAACGGCTCGTCCAACAGCAGCAGGGGACGGCGCATGACAAGGCTGCGCGCCAGCGCGACACGCTGGCGCTCGCCACCCGAAAGCTGGCGTGGCAGGCGTGCGCCCAAGTCACCGATGCCGACACGGGTCAGCGCGGCCTCAATGGCGGTCCGATCGTCGGGTGAGAGGCGCAGGCCTGGATCGATGCCCAATCCGACGTTGTCGGCCGCCGCCAGGTGGGGGAAGAGGTTGTGTTCCTGGAACAGCATGGTGACCGGACGCCGGTCGGGCGGCAGGGAAGTGATGTCGACGCCGTCGACCGTGATCGTGCCGCCGGTCGGCTGGTCGAAACCGGCGATCAGCGACAGCAGTGTCGTCTTGCCCGCGCCGCTGGTGCCGATGACGGCCATGATGCCACCGCGTTCAAGAGCGAGCTCGAAGCGCATGGCTTGATCGCCATAGGCAAACGCGAGATCACGGATTTCAAGAAGAGGTGCGGCCACCGACAACCCTTTCGATCAGCAGGAAGACAGTCAAGCAGACGACGGCGAGCACCAGGGCGATGACGGCCGCCTGATCCATGCGATAGGCGGCCATGCTGCGGTAAAGCATCAGCGACAACGTCTCGGTATCGCGCGAGCCGAACAACGCGATGGCCGTGAGGTCGCCCAGGGAGAGCGCCCCCGCGATCGCCAGACCGAGCGCGGCCGGCCGGCGAATAGCCGGCCATTCGACCAGCCGCAGGCGGTTGATGCCCTTGATGCCGAGGCTGGCGCACAGGCGGTCATGGTCTTCCGACACCCGATAGAAGCGCGGCCCCACGGTGCGCAGCACGTAGGGGACGAAGATGATGCCGTTAACGATGATGACCAGCCAAAGCGCCAGGCCCAGGACATCGGCGAACGGTAGCAGCAGAACAAAGAGGCCGGCGCCCAGCACGGTGGGCGAGACCACCAGATTGAGCGAGCCCAGAAGCTCCAGTCGTGCAGCCAGCCTGGGCCGCCAACGCCGGTACTTCAGATCGCGTGTGGTGACCAGCAAGGCGGTACCAAGCAGCAGGGCCAACAGACCACCACCGACGCCGACAAAGAGACTGCGCGCCGTCGCCTGCCACAGGGACGGCAATTGCAGGACGTCGATCAGCGGGCCCATCAGCCCCGCGACAACGACGGCGATCAGAGGCGCGACGACGAAGAGGGCGGCCAGGGCCAGCATGGTGGTGTCGACGATGCGAGCGACGAGATGGTGGCGGTCGGGCCGCGCGACATCACGCGCGAGTGTGGCGCCGCCTTCGGCGGTGCGCGCGAGCGTCAAGAGGGCCGTTGCCAGAAACGCGCACAATACGACCTGCAAGACAGCGAGCACGACGGCGCGCGGAATGTCGAAGTCCAGGCGAAGCGACTGATAGATCGCGACTTCCAGTGTCGCGTTCTGCGGCCCGCCGCCCAGGGTCAGCACAACGGCGAAGCTGGTGAAGCAGAGCAGGAAGACAAGGACCGCGACACCCGGCACGACCTCGCGCAGCCGTGGCCATTCGATCAGGCGGAAGATCTGCCAGCCTGACATGCCGAATTGGCTGGCCAGGCGCCAGGATTCGCCGGGGATCGCCTGCCATGCGAGCAGCAGCAGACGCACCGAGAGCGGCAGATTGAAGAACACATGGGCGATCAGGATCCCACCCAGGCCATACAGGATCTGCTGGCGCGCCAGCCCAGTCCACGCGATCGCATCGTTGACGATGCCGTTCTGCCCGTAGATGGCGGCCAAGCCGAACACCGCGACGATGACCGGCATGACGAGCGGCAGGCCAAACAGGCCGAGCAACACCTGGCGGCCGGGAAAACGCGGCCGCCGCGCCATGGCGCGCGCCACCGGGATCGCCAAGCCGACCGACAGCAGTGTCGACAAGCTCGCCTGCAGCAAGGTGAAGCGCAAAACACGCCAGACATAGCTATCGATGCCCGTCGACATGCCGCTGCCCGACGGCGCCGCGTGCAACAGCGCCGCCAGCGCGACAACCGCCAGACCCAGACTGGCGCCAAGCGCGAGTGCCCCCGGCCACAGGTTGGCACGCAGCAGGCTCATGACAGCATAGACATCATTGCGCGATGGCGTTGAGCCATTCGTCGATCCAGGCCGTTCGGTTCGCCGCGACCTCGTCGGGTGCAATCAAAAGCACCCCATCGGGAGTGGGCAGTTCGTCAAACTGTGGCGGCAGGGCGTCGCCCAGATCGGTGACCGGGTACATCCAGTTGCCGGTCGGAATGACCGTTTGGAAGCCATCGGAGGTGATGAAGTCCAGGAACTGCCTGGCGAGCTCCTCATCATCGGTGTTCGCGGTCATGGCCGCGACCTCGACCTGGATATAGTGGCCTTCCGGGAACATTGCCGCGCCGTATCGGTCTGTCTCTTCGACGATCTGATGGTAGGCGGGCGAGGTCGAATAACTCAGTACCATCGGTGCTTCGCCTTCCAGGAACAGGTTGTAGGCTTCGCCCCAACCCTTGGTGACCGTCAGGATGCGCCCGGATAGCGATTGCCATGCGGCGGGAGCCTCCTCGCCATAAACTGTCTTGACCCACAGCATCAGGCCTAGGCCCGGCGTGCTGGTGCGTGGATCCTGGATAATGATTTTGGGGCCGTCGGGATTGTCGATCAGGTCGGCCAGACTTGCCGGCGGTTCAGGCAAGACGTCGCTGTCATAGACGAACGCGAAATAGCCGTAGTCGAACGGCACGAAGGTGGCGTCGTCCCAGGGCAGCGGCAGGTCCAGACGCGACAGGTCGGCGCCGTGCGGCGCCAGTAGGCCGGTCGCCTCTGCCTCGGCCATCAGGTTGGTGTCGAGGCCCAGGATGATGTCGGCGTTCGTCGCGTCACCTTCCAGGCGCAGCCGGCTCAGCAACAGGCCGGCATCATCGACGCCGACCCAGTCGATGGTGCAACCGCATTCCGCCTCGAACGCCTCGGTGATGCCGGGCCCCGGCCCCCACTCGCTAACGAACGAGTCATAGGTGTAGATGGTCAAGGTCCGGTCCTGTGCGTGTGCGCTCAGCGCGCTCGCGAGAAAAACCGAACCGGCCGTCAGTAGAACTCTGAATGAAAAACGCATCGCAACCCTTCCTTCATCTGGTTTCGGAAGGGGTTCACGATTGACGGATCCTTGGATGTCATCGCCTCATTCCCTCCGCCGGCATAACCCGGATCAGGTTCAACGGGTCGGTGCGATGGCACCTCTCAGCCCCGAAGGGCTCCCCGTGAGTGATAAATCATGAGTTAGGCGCAGATGGGCGCCTTGGCAAGTAGATTTAGACTCTCAGGCCTTGTGGCGCAGGTGAAACGAATAAACGCCGTCTTCTTCCGACCAGTCGATCAGGGTGTGGCCGGTCAATTCGCAGAACGCGCGAAAATCCTCGACCGAGCTGGGATCGGTCGCCAGAACCTCGAGCTCATCGCCGGGCTCAAGCGACTTAAGTTTTTTCTTTGCTTTCAAGACCGGCAGCGGGCAGGCGAGGCCCTTGACGTCAAGCAGATGGCTCATGGTCGTCAGTCCCGTGCGCCGGGGCCAAGCGGTTGGCCGTAGCTGAACTCGACCAGCGCGCCGTCGGGGTCGCGCACGCCGCAGAAGTAACCGACTGGATAGGGCTCTTCGGTTGGCGGCCAGAACAGGTTACCCATGGCCTCGGCGTTCTTCGCGATGCGATCGACCTCCTCGCGGCTGGCGCAGGCAAAGCCCAGATGACTAAAATCACGCTCGTCCTGTGTCGCGGGGTCGCCGCCCGTCATCATGACGAACACGAACGCCTTCTCGCGTCCCGGTTCTGCCATCCAGATCACGCGCTGGCCGTTGTCGTTCCGCTCATGCACGACCGACATGCCGCACAGCTTCTCATAGAAAGCCTGCATCGCGTCGATGTCGCGGACGTGAAGGGCGATATGGGTTAGAACCGGTGTCATGGCGAGCCTCCGATGCTTCATCTTGGCATGTTCTCTGGCGACGGCAACCGTTGCCGCCCATGCCGAAGAGGCCTGTGATGGCGATGAATGTGCCAGCATCGCCTGGCCGAACTACGCGGATATGGTCTCGACCGAGTCCGATGTCGAGGCGCTGTCGAGAACGGGCGACCTCTCTTCCGCCGAGGCCGACATCATCACCGCACTGGTCGTGCGTCGGCAGGCGCTGCGCATTCGCGGCCTGGAACTGCGCTACCTCGTCGGCAAGACGGCGACATCGGAAGGCGAGGGTACGGACAAGCTTGATCACATCCGCCATCAGGTCGCGTCTATTACCGAGGAGATCAGTTACATCGACCGCGAGCTCACGCAGCACCTGAACGCCTTTGGCCAGCGGTCCGGTCCTTGGCTTGTATCGCGCACCAACCACGCGTGCACGCAGTACTGGTACGTGGCGCGGTCACCTTGCACCGCCCAGCAAGACGTCGCCATGCCGTCCGCTGTCAAACCGCACTGGCTGGAGACCAACTCGCGGGCGAATCTATTGGCCGGTGTCGATCTGGCGAACACCTGCGCGCCGCTTCATCTTGGCCTGCGCTGCCCGCCGCCCAGCTCCGATGGTCCTGTTGTTCTGCATGTCGATGGCATGACGTTGCGGTTTCACCGCGGCGAATGACACAACGCGATCTATTCACGGCGCAAATCGCAAGGCAGCGATGGGCGGAAGATGGGCGTTGATCAGCTCCCAGGTGTCGCCGCCGTTGTCGCTGATCCAGAGCGCGCCGGTGGTCGATCCCATGGCGAGACGGCGGCCGCTTGCATCGATGTCCAGGGCATGGCGGTAGACGAGATCATAGGCGGGCGCTTTCGGTAGGCCCTGGTCGAGGACGTCGAAGCTCGCGCCGCCGTCGTGCGTGCGCAGCACCACGAAACGGCCGGCGGCGGGAATACGTTTGACGTCCGACTCCGCGGGCACGAACCAGGCGGTGTCGGGATCTTTTGGATGGACGACGACGGCAAAGCCGAACCGTGATGGCGCTTCGGCCGTGACGGCCTGCCAAGCATCGCCGCCGTCATCGGATCTCCAGATACCGCAGTGATGTTGTGTCCAGAGTCGGCGCGGATCGCTCTGACAGGCGACCAGTCGATGGGGGTCCTGCTGTTTGGGATCGTCGGCGATCGCGGGCGGCAGATAGTCGGCGACAAATCCGTTGGCGGTCAGGCGCCATGTGCCGCCACCATCGCTCGTCTGCCAGATGCCGCCGACCGAAACCGCCAGCGTGACATGCCCGGTATCGTTGGGGTCGACACAGATCGAATGGATGCCCGGGTGATCATAGCCGCCGCCCCACCAGGCCTGTCGCTCGTTGCACTGCCAGAGCGCGCGGTTCATGGCCCATGTTTCACCGGCATCGCTTGACCGAAAGAGCGCGCCCGGGATCGTGCCGGCCCACAGGTGGCCGAAGCCGGTGCCGGTTTCTTCAAGGCACCAGATGAGATCCACCGCCAGGTCGGTGTCGGCGTCGGCCGGCATGGCCGGTGCGGCGACCTCGCGCCAGGTCCGGCCTCCATCGTCGGAGGCGTGAAGTTTGGTACCAAAATGGCCCAGTCTGAGCGCGGCGAGCAGCGGACCGCCGGTGATCTGCAGGACTTGTGTCACAGGATCCCCGGCAAAACCGATCAGCGAGAGGGACCAGCCCGAATGGCGTCGAGACGCGGCGAACAACCCCTTGCGCGTGGCGATGTGCAGGAGATCGCCCGACACCCTAGCCTCCGGTCAGCGATTGCATGACATAGACCTCGTCGCCCGGCCGCACGGTTTGGCCCAGTCCGTCGGCCGCCGCGCCGTTGACGAATAGCCTCACGTGGCGGCGCAAGCGGCCTCGCTCGTCGAGGATGTAGGGTCTCAGCTTGGGCTGGCGCTCGAATAACGCGTCAAGCGCGCCCGCCACATCGCTCGCTGCGACGTCCGCGGGGGGACAATCGAGAAATCGCGCGATCTGCTGCGTCACGACCACATGCACGGTCAAGGGTGCCGCCCTCCTTCAAGAAGGGCAAAGAGGGTCGCAAACCGCAGGCCGCGACACAAGCTTTCGCCGGCGATAGGCGGCGTGTTGGCCGGTCAGTCGTTGCGTGAGCGGATCGCGAGCCAGACGACGAGCAGGAACAGGCAACCGGCTGCCCCGACCGCCAGGTCGCCGCTGGTCGGGTGCGAGCCTGCGACGGCGAAAGGCCCTGCCGACGAACCCGTCGCGCCCCCCAGCAGCAACGTGTCCGCCGACAGAGCCAAGAGGACGATGCCGGCGGTCAATGCCGCCATCAACACGATCGCCTTGGGCAGTCGTTTAACCGGCTGGGGTCGGCTGAGATCGTGGAGGGTCATCGGCCTGTCGCCTGGCGGTTACGACAGCTGGCGCAGGATGTGGAGATTGAGCAGGAATGAGTCGGCGGAGACACCGACATTCACGAACCGGTTCTCGACACGTTTGATGTTCGGTTCGATCAACAGGCCTGCCTTGATCGCTTCGTCCATGGCGTCCTGCAGGTTCTTCATGGCCGTGACGGCCGCTTGCGCGAGCTCTTGATCCGACCGTTTGGTGGCGCGCGCACCATCGAATTCCAGGACCCGAGAGGAGGCGGTGTGGTGCTGTGTGTCCATCATGAGTTCCCCTAATCGTTGGCCGCCGACGGGCGTTTTTGTGAGGCGACAACGGCTTTAACGCGCACAACTATCTGATGGGTCTATTCTACTCATTTCGACAGGATTCGCCTACGCGAACGAGCGCATATTCTGGATATGATTCGTGTAATGCGGAGTAATTTGTACTACTTTAGTGGTATTCGTTAACGGGCGACGAGATCCCGTGCAGCGGCTATTGCACGAGTATCACGCCACGGGCGAATCAGGCGGCCGGGCTGTGAGCGACGTCACTTGACGACGACTCATTGGCGGTGAGAAAGCTTGGGGCGCAGATTTTGCTGGGGATGTGGGGTTCATTGCCGATGGCGGACACCGACAATCGGGTAGCGCGGCATCGGGCCGACGGCGCGTCGAGCGTCCACGAGCACGAAGGCTGGAACTTCAAGGTCCTTGTCCTGCAGGGCACGGCGATCGACCTCAACCGCGTTTTCGCCAGTCCCAAGCTCGTTCTGCCTTATCTCTATATCGCGCTTGGCGCGCCGGTCGTGTTCGCCGGTTTGTTGATCCCCATCGTGCAGGTCGCGCGCATGCTGACACAACTTGTCGCGGCACCGCGCATCTCATCAGCCGTGGCGCGCAAGTGGTTCATGGTGTTCGGCATCATCATCACGATCGCCGCGCTTGCCGTCATCGCGATCGCCGCGGAACAGGAGCAGACAATCTTCCTGGCTCTGCTGTTCCTGGTGGTCGCCGGTGTGTTGGGCATTGGTCAGGGGCTGAACTCCTTGGCTCTCCAGACCATGCTGCGCCACATCATGACCCGGGAACGTCAGAACCGGCTCTTGCTGTATCAGCAGTTCATCGGCGGTATCCTTGCCATCGCGATCGCGGCCGGCTCGGTCTTTTGGTTCGACTTCGGCGATTCCCTGACAAGCCACATTTCGCTTCTTTGGATCGGCATCGGCGCGGCACTTGTCGCGACGATCGTGACCATGGCGGTGCGCGAATACTATGGCGCCCGCGATACGGCGGCCGCGAAGGACATGCCGTCCGAGCCAGCTGAGCCGCCGTCGCCGTCGCCCCATCTCCTGCACGGTTTCGGCCTGTTGCGCCGGCTCAAGTGGTTCCGCCAGTTCTGCATCCTTCGCTGCCTTTTGCTGTCGGTCGAGCTGGCGATGCCGTTCTATGCCATCCACGCCGCGTTGCCACTGGGTGCCAAGGCAGGGACGCTGCACGCCTTCGTCATCGCCTCAAGCCTGGGCATGGTGATGTCCGGGATCATCTGGCGCAATCAGGCGCGCTGGCCGCTGCGCTACTCTATCTTCGCCTCCGCCCTGATCGCCGCATCCGCGGCCGTCGCCGCCGTCTTGATCGAGCTGACATCGGGCGGCACGGTCGACTACCTTTGGCACGTCGTCGTGTTTTTCCTGATCGCCCTGGCGGCAAAGGGCACCAATGTGGCGCGTCAAGTCTATCTGCTGTCCGCCTCGTCGAAGGCGGATGCCGCCTATCATGTATCCGTCAGCAACGCGATCACCGGCGTGGTGGCGATCGTGTTCGCCTTCATCCTCGGCGTGCTCGCCCATGTCGGCCATGCGATCTGGCCGATCCTCATTCTGCTCTCGCTTAACCTGGTGACCGCGGTCTATGCGCTCAGCCTGCCCAGTGAACACCACGCCGCCGCGGAGACACCTTAGGACGACACGGCGCCGCGCCGTTTAGGAGCAGGGCCAGCGGTGCTGGATGGCATTGAACAGCGAGGAGATCGCGTAGTTTTCCATCTGGTCGGGAAAGGCGCGCAGGTAATTGGTCCAGGCCAGCACAATCTCCAGGGTCGCCGCGCTTTGCGGCAGGCAGAACGGCGTCAGCCCCAGCCCCTGGTGAATAATGATGGTGTCGCCGACACCACGCACATAGGACGAGCAGGCAACCATCTCGGTCCACATGTCCGGCGTGATCTCGCTGGTGTCCTCGGTGATCACGTAATCGGCGAAGTTGACACAGCCCTGATAGAAGTACGACGCCGTCTGGCCCTCCTCCTGCGCCTCCGCGCCCAGCGGCAGCACGAAGATCAAGAACAACACGATCCGTCGAATCATCCTAATACCTCCAATGCGTTGGGTCAGTATGGCATCGTGGACGTGGTCGTTTAACGGCCCCACTCAAGATGTCAGTCACACTGCCAACACGTGATGATTGACGCGGTGTCGGGCCCAAAAGGCTTGGTCGGTCGTCTGGACCGAGGCAATCACCAACTGAAGAGATTGTAGAGTACAAACGCGAAAAACCCGCTGCCTGGGCCGGCAGTGTTCCGATTATCGTAGTTTTTCTATGCGGTTAGATGCGCACGTCGCGCTCATGACAGACGGTCTCGCGGTGATCGGCTCGTATAGGTTTACTCCCATGTTTCTAGGTTTGGACGTGCTTGTACTGGCCTAAGACTTTTTTTGTGCTCCCAAGAAGAGATGTTCGCAGAAAAACTGCGACCACGATCACATTTCTCGTTTTTTTAGGTAACGGTAGATATTTTCACTCTCTAAAGTCGCTTGGAGTTACGGGGATCAATCTGAGGTCATCTAGGTTTGGCCCCGCTTGTCGGAGAGGTGTCTGACCCATGGATGTCCCTGTAACCCACGCTGTCAGTCGCAGCGGACCTTCTATCAGTGCCGCCAAGCTGGGTGTAGGCCTTTCAATTGCCTTTGCCTGCGTCATCTTGGGTGTCAGCCTGGGCGCCGCGGCCGATACGGCAGTTGGAAAGATCGTCTATGCCGTGGCGGCGATTGCGATCGGCGCGATGGCGGTCATTGCGCTCGCGGAGAAAGGGGCTGCGATCGGCACTTACTTCTTGCCCAGGGCGATCGCTGCGCACGGGCGCGCGCAAAGCGAAACAGTCTTGGGGGTGTCGATCGTCGCGCTTGCTGGCGCCGGCCTCTTCCTGGAGCTCTCGATCATCCGCTGGCATGCCAGCCTGTTTCCCATGTTCGCGTTCTACAAGAACTTCTCGCTACTCGCGTGTTTTGCGGGCTTGGGGCTGGGTTACGCAACATCGCGACTTGAACGCGGTTCGTTGCTGTTGTCGCTGACTGTTGCGTGTGTCCAGGTGATCGTTTTGATCGCCCTTCGATACGGGACAGCCGACAACATGGCTGTGCTCATGACATCACCAATTGCTGAGCAGACCCATATGGGCGCCGAGCTCAACCCGAGTGGCGATAGTTCTGTAGCGGCGTCTGCCGCCGCGTTGTTTGTCGTGTACGGACTTTTGGCGACCGTCTTCCTGACAACGGTGGCCATGTTCATTCCCATCGGCCAGATGACGGGGCGCTACATGCAGCAGTTACCGCCGCTGCGTGCTTACGGCCTTAATCTCGCCGGCAGTGTTCTCGGTGTGTTGATGTTCACGCTGGTCAGTTATCTGTGGCTGCCGCCAGTTGCCTGGTTCGCCTTGTCGTTCGCCGTGCTGCTCGCTTTCGTTACCCTGGATCTTGGGCGACGTCTGATCGCTGTCGGCGGCTTCGCCATCATCATGGTCGCGCTGGTTTGGCCCGTCGAACCGTTGAAGCAGAAGGTCTACTCGCCCTATCAGCTCATCGAAAAAGCTGCGTCTTGGGATAGCGGTTTAACGCGCATTGCCGCGGCCGGAACTTACTTCCAGAAAGTGTTCGACTTTTCGTTTGGCAGCAGCGAGCGACAGAACCCTGACCGCCACTACGACCTGCTCTACTACGACCTGCCTTACGCGATCGCCAACTCGCTCGACAGAGTCGCCATTGTCGGTGCTGGTACCGGCAACGACGTTGCCGCGGCTCTTCGGGCGGGCGCCGGCGTGGTGGACGCCGTCGAGATTGATCCGGCGATCCAAGCCATCGGCCACTACTATCACCCTGAGCATCCCTACAGTGACTCACGGGTCAATGCGATCGTAGAAGACGCCCGCACTTTCTTTCGCACAACCGACGACACGTTCGATGTCATCACCTACGCGGTGCTCGACTCTCACGGTCAGTTGAGCCAGGCCAGCAGCGTCCGAATCGATTCTTTCGTCTACACCCAAGAGGCGTTCGAGGAGAGTTACGCACGACTACGCGAAGGCGGCGTCCTCTACGTTTCCTTTGCGCTCTTGTCGGAAGGTCAGGGCCAGCGCATGTATGAAATGCTGCGGGTGGCGAGTGGCTCCGATCCGGTGACGGTCCATGTCGGTTACGACAGAGCAACAACCGAGGCCTTTGTTGTGATGAAAGGTGGTGATCCCGCGTCTCTCCTAGAGCGGATCGCCGCAGCCGGCTTCTCTGTCGACAGCTCGCGTTACGCGACGCTTGATTCCGCCTACGACATTCCGACCGATGACTGGCCTTTCTTCTATATGGATAGCCGCACATATCCGATCAGCTTCCTTCCCGTTATCGCATTGATGCTTGGGCTCACGTTGTATGCCGGCCGCCATGTGCTGTTCGGCGCTGGTCTGCGGCCAGAGGCCATCGGTTTTTTCCTCTTGGGCGCCGGCTTCATGCTGATCGAAGTCAAGGCCATCACCGAACTGGGGCTGGTGTTCGGCAACACCTGGTTTGTGGTCGCCATTGTCATTGTCTCTATCTTGACGATGTCGTTCCTGGCGAACCTCTTCGTCGATCTGGCCAGATTAGGCCGGTCGCGCCTGCTCCATGTCGCACTGCTCGGCGCGACACTGATCGCTTACTTCACATACGGGTCGCCGATGCTCGCTAATTGGGGCCTCGACCGCTTGGTCGCCATCGTTCTGCTGACATTCCCGGTGTTCTTTTCCGGTCTCGTCTTTTCAACCGAGCTGCGCGCCGCGAAGATCGATGTCGCTCACGCTTTGGGATTCAACATTCTTGGTGCTATGGCGGGCGGCTTGATCGAGTACAACTCGATGTACTTCGGGTTTTCCTTCTTGTTCCTCATCGCGGCAATGGCTTACGTCGGAACCCTGTTCGTTTTCTGGCGGCGGGCATGAGTAGGGGCCGCTGGGCGTGACAGCGGCTGCCAAGAGCCATTGCCAAAATGTGAGGCGACCGAGACTATAGGGGCATTGTCTCAACCAGCACGGTGATGGCCGATGCTCCGGTTGTTTGCGGTCGGGGAGGCCAACTATGACGGATTGCCGGTTATGCGACGCCAAGGCGCTGGAACAGGATCCCAAGGGCCTGGCCAAACGGATCGCGTTTCCCGCCCCGGTCTTCGAGGGCCACCAGGTCGTCATGACCACCAACCACCACGACCGCGCCGAAGACGTCAGTCCCGAGGAATGGCAGGCGGTCGGCACCCTGATCGGCGCCATGAACGCCAGACTGCGCGACGAGCCCGGCTTCGAGCGCTGCTATCTCCTCGCCATCGGCGACGCCGATCCCCACCAGCTCCACATGCACGTGGTGCCGCGGTTCGAAGGCGACCCGCCGCTGGGGCCGCACATATTCGGCCCGCAGGGCTGGGTTGCGGGGCGGTCGTAAGCCGAATGAAGAAAAATGGTGCCGCCGCTCAGGATTGAACTGAGGACCTCACCCTTACCAAGGGTGCGCTCTACCACTGAGCTACGGCGGCATTGTGAGGCGGCGGGGAACCTGCCACAGTGCCCCGAGCGACGCAATTGGAAGATCCAAGGGCTGTGATGGCCGACAAAAAGCCGTCCGGAGAGGCCGGTACGAAGCCGCCGGGAGGCGCTGGCGGAGACCGCGAGGCGCGTCTGGCCGCGGCTCTTCGTCAGAACCTGCGCCGGCGCAAGAGCCAGAGCCGCGAGCGCGAACCCGCGCACGGGACGCCCAAGACCGCCGAAGAGCCGCCCGCGAAGTGCTAATCGCTGGCTGGCATGGGGTTTTTCCATCCCCAGCCGTCTGTGACGGCCGGCAATTGCGGTCGCCGCCTTCATCCCGTACAACGCCGGCCATGGTTCCGCCCCAACCGCCCGCGATCGTGGGCGGTCTTCACGGAACGGGCCGCCGGCAGGTGGGCGGCGGATTGGGGAGTTGGATGCTGGATAAGATCAGGATTTCAGGCGGCGCGTCCCTGAATGGGGATATCGTGGTGGCGGGCGCGAAGAACGCGGCGCTCAAGCTGATGGTCGCCTCGCTTCTGACCGAAAAGCCGCTGGTGCTGGAAAACGTGCCGTATCTAGCCGATGTCGACGCGCTGGAGCATGTGCTGGACGAGCTCGGCGTCGAGACCGCGCGCGATCGTGATGGCGCCATGACGCTCTCGGCGGCGACCATCCGCTCGACCACCGCCTCCTATGATCTCGTGCGCAAGATGCGCGCGTCGGTCCTGGTCTTCGGTCCGCTGCTGGCGCGCTGCGGCAAGGCGCGGGTATCGCTGCCTGGCGGCTGCGCCATCGGCACGAGGCCTGTCGACCTGCACATCAAGGGCTTCGAGCAGATGGGCGCCATGATCGATCTGGACGACGGCTACATGGTTGGCGTCGCCCCGGATGGTCTTAAGGGCGCAACCATCCGGTTTCCCTATGTCTCGGTCGGCGCGACCGAGCATTTGATGATGGCGGCGACGCTGGCGGACGGCGAGACCGTGCTGGAAAACGCGGCGCGCGAACCCGAAATCGCCGACCTCGCCCAGTGCCTGAACGCCATGGGCGCCCAGGTCTCCGGCGCCGGCAGCACGACCATCAGGGTCCAGGGCGTTGACCGGCTGGACGGCACGCGTCACCGGGTGCTGCCGGACCGTATCGAGACCGGCACCTACGCCATGGCCGCGGCCCTGACCGACGGCGAGCTCAACCTGATCGGCGGGCAGGGCGGCGACCTTGACGCCGTGGTCCAGACGCTGACCGCCTGCGGCGCCGACATCGCCGTCAGCAATCGCGGCATGACGGTCAAGCGCGCCAATGGCGAACTGAAGGCAGGCGATATCACGACCGCGCCTCATCCCGGCTTCCCGACCGACCTGCAGGCCCAGTTCATGGCCTTGATGGCGACCGCCGACGGCACGTCCCACATCGCCGAGACAATCTTCGAGAACCGTTTCATGCATGTGCCCGAACTCGCGCGCATGGGCGCCGACATCACCGTCAACGGCGGCACAGCCGTTGTGCGTGGCGTTGAACAGCTGACTGGCGCCCCGGTCATGGCGACCGACCTGCGCGCGTCGGTCTCGCTGGTCCTGGCCGGTCTGGCCGCCGACGGCGAGACCACCATCAACCGGGTCTATCACCTTGACCGCGGCTATGAGTGCCTGGTCGAGAAACTCTCCGCATGCGGCGCGCAAATTGATAGGGTGGCGGCCTGATGAAAGTCGATGTTCTGAAGATCAAGGCAGACG
>JBCCIS010000079.1 GCA_039028155.1 Pseudomonadota bacterium | reverse complement strand
GCGTTCGCGCTGCAGATCCTGGCGGAGAAGGGGCAGTTGTCGAGCGCCCATGGCCGCTCGTCGTTCGCCATCCTGCTGTTCCAGGATCTCGCGGTGATCCCGATCCTGGCGCTGCTGCCCTTGCTGGCGCCAAGCGCGGGTGTTGACGACGGCGAACCCATATGGATCACCGTTCCCCGGGCCATCGCGGTTATCGCCGCGGTCATCATTGGCGGCAAGTATCTGCTGCGCTACGTGCTGAGAACCGTTGCCTGGACCAAGGTCAACGAGGTCTTCACGGCGACCGCGCTGCTGACGGTGATCGGCGTCGCTCTGGTGATGGACATGATTGGCCTTTCCATGGCGTTGGGCGCGTTCCTGGCCGGTGTTCTGCTTGCCGAATCGGAGTTCCGGCACGAGCTGGAGGCCGACATCGAACCATTCAAGGGATTGCTGCTGGGTCTGTTCTTTATCGCCGTCGGCATGTCGGTGAACCTCAACCTGGTTGTCGAGGAGCCCGGCCTGATCGTGCTGCTGGTGATCGGCTTGATGGTGATCAAGTCACTCGTTCTGGTCGGCGTCGGTCTTGTTATGAAACGCTCGTTGTCGACCTCCCTGATGCTCGCTGTCACCCTGAGCCAGGGTGGTGAGTTCGCCTTTGTCATTCTGGCGGTTGCGGTCGGTAGCGCGATTCTCGATCCCGCCATTGCCGAACTTCTCATTGTCGTGGTGACCGTGTCCATGGGTGTGACGACGTTGTTGTTTGTCATCAGCGATCGGATCAAGGCGCGCCAGGGCGGCGCCAAAACGGATGACTACGACACCGACATGCCGGAGGAAAACCAAGTCCTGATCGCCGGCTTTGGTCGGTTTGCGCAGATTGTCGCGCGAACGCTGATGGGCAAGCGGATCGGCTTTACCGCGCTCGACAGCAGCCCCGATCAAGTCAACTTCGTCCGCCGTTTTGGCAACAAGGTCTATTACGGCGATGCCTCACGGCTGGAACTGCTGCGCGCGGCCGGTGCCGACAGGGCCAAGGTCTTCGTGCTCGCGATCGACGACGTCGAAGCGTCAATCAAAACGGCCGAGGCCGTCTTGCGCCACTACCCCCATCTGAAAATCCTGGCCCGCGCCCATGATCGCCAGCACGCCTACCGGCTGATGGACTTGGGTATCGAGGACCTCGTTCGCGACACCTTCTATTCCGGGCTGGAAATGGCCGACATGACACTGCGCCGCCTGGGCCTATCAAGTTCCGAGGCCAGGCGCGCGGTCGAGACGTTCAGGGATCACGACATCGAACGGCTCTACGCCCATCATGACATCTACCGCGACGATGAAAAGATGGCGCAGGCGGCCCAGGACTGGGCCAAGGAGCTGGAAGAGCTGTTCGATCAGGACGAGGCCGACCGCGAACGTCAGGCGGCCGACTGAACGATCTGCTCTAGCGCATTTGGCAGAGGTACTGAGCGGGCTGCGGCCCGAACGGGTTGACAACCATCAGCAGTTCTCGGCCCTGCACGATCATCCTCACGCGGAAACGTTGGTTCGTGTAGAGATCGGTGAAGTCCGCATACTCGTTCTCGCCGACGAAGGAGTACTGTCCGGTCTGCGACACGAGTGAACCCTGGTAGTAATAGATCACTTGGTCGAGTGATACCGAGCCGGCAAACAAGCCGTTGGGATCCATGTAGACACCGGCCGAGTTCACGGCCTCGACCTGGGCTGTCAACTCAGCGGGCGCCCCCTCGATATTGCATATCCATGAATAGACATTCTGGGCTCGCGTCGTCGACGCCGCGAGTATGCTAATAGCAAACACAACAAGTGCGATGGTTCGTATCATGTCGGTCCTCCCCCGACGTAGCGCTCCGAATGACCAGTTCTTCCGGCCATGCGGGTTGATACGACTCTATCCCTCGCCACGGTACTGGGCAACGCGGCGCCCGTGATCTACTCGTTAAGCTCGTTAACCGTCTTTGATTGATGCGCCGATCAAGTCGACGCGTGCGCTATCATCGTCAAGCAGTCCGAGGTTGATGGCGACTTCCGCGCCGCCGTCCACATTCAGCTCGGTACCGTTGATCCACCGCGCATCGTCGGAAAGCAGGAAGGCGATGGCCGGTGCAATCTCGTCAGGCTTGCCGTTGCGACCGCCAGCCTGCTCCTTCAGGCGGTCGAGGATGGTGTTGTCCATGGTGTCGTAGAAGTCGGTAAGGATTGGCGTCTCGACGGCGCCGGGGTTCACCGTGTTGACGCGCACGTCATACGGACGCGCCAGCATGGAAGCGATCTGCGAATAGACAATGACGGCTTCCTTGGAAAAGTTGTAGGCGTCGGGCCCGGTCATCGGGTGATCGCGGACCCACTCGAGCCCCTCGTCGAAACTGTGCGCCGCCATCAATTCGAGCAGCGCGGGGAGGTTGGCGCGCCAACCGGTACCGGCGCATGACGCGACGTTGACGACACTGCTACCGGGCCCGAGCCGCGGCACCATCAGTTCCGACAGGCGGCGCAGGCCGAGCAGATTGACGCGCATGACCGTCTCGCCGTCGGCAGAGCCCGGGACGCCCGCGACGTTCGCGAGGCCGTGCAGTGGGCCTTCGATCTCATCGGCGGCGCGGTCGATGGCACCGGCATCGATGAGATCGCAGGGGACGAACGTCATGTCACTCGCCTTGGGGTCACGCCGGTCAAGCGCAATGACCTTCGCGCCGCGCTCTATCAGCAGGTCCGCCGTCGCGCGTCCGATGCCTGATGACGCGCCGGTTACGATGATGCGTTTGCCGTCGAGGGTCATGACGCCAGCTTGGTCGGGCTGTAGGTGCAGGGCAGGGCTCGCACGCCGTTGATGAACATGCCGTTGATCGGCCGCATCCCGTCGAGATCGATATCGAGGTCGGGCATGGTTTCGAACAGAAGCTTGAAGAAGTGATACATCTCCCGGCGCGCCAGGTGCATGCCCAGGCAATGGTGCACGCCGCCACCGCCATAGCCGACATGGTCGTTCGGCGTGCGGTGGATGTCGAACCGGTCGGGTTCGTCGAACACCTTCTCGTCCCGATTGGCGGCGTTGTACCAGATGACGACCTTCTGGCCGGCGTCGATGGCCTGACCGCCGATCTCCGTGGCGACCGCCACGGTGCGGCCAAAGTGCACGACCGGGCTGGCATAGCGCACGATTTCTTCCAACGCGGAAGCGACCAGATCGTCATAGTTTTCGCGCCACGCGCGCCACTGTTCGGGGTGGCGAGCCAAGAATGTCATGCCCTGCGCAATTGAGCTCGCCGTCGTTTCGATGCCGGCGGTGATCAGAAGCTGAAAGTAGATGCCGATATCAAAGTCCGAGAGTTTCTCACCGTCCAGATCAGCAGCGACCAATACGCTGACCAGGTCGTCGCCCGGCGCCTTGCGCCGCGCTCTCGCGAGTGCCTCGCCATAGGCGTTCAGATCGAGAAACGCCTGGTATGAGTTACTGAAGTCGCCGATCTCCGCGTCGCCGTGGCCGAGCGCCGTGACGGTCAGGTGCTGCAGGTGGGGACGATCCGCCTCCGGCACGTCCAGCATGTCGCAGATCACGCCCATGGGCATGCGATTGGCGATGTCGGCGGCGAAGTCGCAGGCGCCGTGTTCCGAGACGGAGCCGATCACCTCGCGTGCCCGCATCACCATGCTGGCTTCCAGATCCTGCAGCATGCGCGGGGTAAAGATCTTCGCGACGATGCGCCGCAGTTTGGTGTGCAGCGGCGGATCGCGGTTCAACATGCCACCGACGATATAGGCCTCGTCGTCGGATTCGGTGAACATGCCGGTGCCGTGGCCGGACCGGAACCGCTTGGCGTCGCGACTGACCTCGCGCACGTCCGCGTGCCGCGTCAGCGACCAGAACCCTTCGTCGGTCGGTTCGCCATCGCCATCGAACGCGGGCTGCCAGGCCACCGGGCGCTCACGGCGGAAACGGCCGAACCAGTGGTCGCGGTCGTCGCGCTGCCAGAACGCCATGTCGGCCAGGTGGATATCGTCGAGGGTGAGCTGATCCATGGCGGTCTACTCCGGAACCAAGCGGCGCAAGAACGTTAGGGGGAGGGCGGACGGACGGTCAACATTTTTCTATCGATCGATAGAAAAAGACGCTGGTGTGTCGAGGCCGGCGGCTGTTAGGGTCGCAAATCATGGACGAGCCGAGCGATACCAACGCCAGACGCGCACGCGGCCGGCCCCGCGCCGAGCCCAAGTTGGGTGATGCGCCGACCGAAGAGCAGATCCTGAAAGCGGCGGGCGAGGTGTTCGCTGAGTTCGGTTTTGGCGGCGCCTCGACGCGTGAGATCGCGCGGCGCGCCGGATTGCGGCAGCCCTCGCTCTACCACTACTTTCCGAACAAGGCGGCGATGTTAACGGCGCTCATCGAACAGGCGGGCGAGGGCTCGCTTGCGATTTTCCGCAAGATCGACTCCCTGCAGGCCCCGGCGGCGGTCAAGCTCTATCGGGCGGCCTATCTGGAGTCGCGCATGCTGGCCGGGTGGCCGGACTATCTGAAGGTCATCTGCCAGCTTCCCGAACTCCGGCAGCCGCGCCACGTACACTTCATCGAAATCCGCGACCGCATCATCGCGTGGTACCAGAAGACGATCGCCGATGGTGTCGCCGCCGGCGAGTTCCGCACAGTCGATCCTTTGTTCGTCGGCTGGCTGATCAACGGTGCCAACGAAGCAATCTTTGATCAGGCGCCAATCACACCCCGCCTGGACCCGGATTCCCACGCGCGTGCGGTCGCCGGATTCGTGCTCAACGCGGTCCTCGGCGATCCCCGCCAGTTCGACTCGATCGTGGTTGCTGCGGATCTCTCGGGCGCTGACTAGCGCGTCACGTCAGTAACGGTGCTCGTCGCTGTCCTTGGCCATGAGTTCGCGCACCTTGCGCTCTTCCCACTCCTTCGATGTCCAGGGCAGGAAGCTGAACGTGTTGGACGCGTGGATAGCGATCGCGATGCCCCAGCCCAACAGCACCCAATAGAACCAGACACCGCCGCCGCTGAAGATATCGATCAGAAACAGGATCGCGTTGACGACAAGATAGACGGTCAGGTGGTGATAGAAGCCCTTGATCTCATCAACGCGTTTGCGGGCGCGCTTTTCGGCGGCGCGCTGCTCTTCATCGGCCTCGCTCATTGTGACCGGTGTCGCTGTTGTTTCATCGCTCATCGACCTGCCCCTCGCTCTCCAAACTGCCAAGCAAGCCGTTGGATCACGCGCGATGCCTGGACCTTCTGACTAATGTGGTGACGACCGCGGCGCTGCCAAGTGCGGGTTGCGGCCGATCGTCACATGGCGACTAGAGGTTCTGGAACTGCTGGAAGCCCGAGGGCAGGGGAACGCCGCGCTCCTGGGCTTCGGCTTCCATCTCGTTCGCTAGGACGATGAGCGCTTCTTCATAGGTGTCGACCACGTCACCCCTGGCCATGGCGACACGTTCGACGCCAATCCCGCCTTCCACCAGGTGGCTGCCGCCACTGCTGGCCTGCGATATCGAGACCTCGCCCAGCTCCAGGTAGCCCGGAAGCGGGTAGAAGTGTTCGGATTCCAGTGCTGTGCCGGGTAGCGGGTAGTGGAAAGAGACGGTCGGCATGCCCGGCGCGTGTGGATGGTCCGGCGGCCGAAAGTAACCGGAGCCGTCGCCGACGGCATACACTTCATCCCAGGGGCGGATCACGATCTGATGGGGGCCGATGTCGAAATCGTCGAGGTAGACGCGCATCGGCTCGAACCGGTCGGTCGAGACCAGCACAAGCCGGTGCGGGTTGAGCCCGGATCCGTTGACCAGGAAGTCGAGCACCTGATGGAACACCTCGCCGGGATAGGCGGGGTCGGGATTGTGGTACCCCAGGATATGAAACATGGGCAGCACGCCCGGCTCGCCCCGTCGCGGAATGTCCTCAAGCCGCGCGCAGCCTTGGAGCCGGATCGTCTTGCCGCCGACGGCGGGGGCCGGCAGCTCGTCATAACGGATGCCGCCATTGAAGCTTTCCACGGTGATCAGGCCGTGGGGCGGCAACAGCTCATAACCCTTGCCTTCGAAATAGGCCACCGGCTCCGCCGCCGCGAAGACGTCGGCGGCGCGCGCGCTCTTGCTCAGCAGATAGGGCGCGGCGACCGCGGCCGAGGCTTTCAGCAGATCCCGTCGACTTTGCGCCATCGTTGATCCCCTTTGTTGTTGGTTGGCGTCGCGCTCTGAGCCTTGACTGAAACTTGGCATTCGCGCGCGGGTTGTCAACGCAATGAGGTCCGAAAGCGGCCCCGCCATATGTCGGCAATACCAAGATCAATGTGTATGGTTTCCATAATTAAGAAACGTTCATAAATCATTGTTTTATCATATTTTATGGAGATTGAGAATCTTCAAGTGTCGCATAAGGTCCGGAGGCGTGACCCAATAGCCGGACGGCTTCGGTAGCCGGGCCAGCGGCGGCGCTGATGCAGAAAATCTGGAGGATGGTGGGCGCGGCTGGGATTGAACCAGCGACCCCCGCCGTGTGAAGACGGTGCTCTCCCGCTGAGCTACGCGCCCATCCTGTAGGCTGGAAGCCGCATATAGGGACCGGCGGACGGGCCTGTCAAGCCGGGCCCTTCGGCGCCGTTTCGCCGGGGGCCTGTGGCCGCTAGTCTGGACCTTCCAGAAGCATCCGACGGGGAGGGCGCGGTATGGCGACGATGACCGGCGCGCGGTTCATGGCCGAGTTCCTGGAACGGAGCGGCGTCACCCACGTTTTCTGGGTGCCGGCGGTCCTGGGCGGGCTGTTGCGCGAGCTCGAAACCTCCAATCGCGTCTCTCGGGTTCTGGCCCACAGTGAAAAGTCCGCGGTCTACATGGCCGACGGCTACGCGCGCGCCAGCGGCCGGCCGGGCGTGTGTTTCGCCCAGAAGATCGGTGCCGCGAACCTCGCTGCTGGCCTGAAGGACCCCTATCTCGCCTGCACGCCGATCGTGGCGCTGGCCGGTGGTGCGCGGACGGAGTACGAGAACCGCCACGTCTATCAGCAGATCGATGATGCCACCGCGTTTCTGCCGGTGACGAAGTCGCAGGCCCATGTCGCCGTGGTCGAGGCGCTGCCGGAGGCACTGCGACAGGCCTTTCGCTCCGCGACCACGGGCACGCCGGGCCCCTGTCTCGTCGAGATGGCCGGCCATTTCGCCGAGGTCGAGATGGATGAGGCCGTCCTGGATGTGGTGGTCGAGGAGCGGTTCCAGGCGCTGCCGCCATTTCGTCCCGTCGCCGAAGAGAGCGCCATGGCTGACGCGGTCGACCGGCTCGTCAAAGCGGAGCGGCCGGTGATTGTCGCTGGCGGCGGTGTCAAGGCATCCGGCGCGGGCGACGCGGTGCTCGTCCTGGCCGAGCGACTCAACATTCCAATCGCGACAGCGATGAACGCGAAGGATCAGATCCCCGGCGATCATCCGCTCAATGTCGGCGTGCCCGGCACCTATTCGCGCCGATCGGCCAACGAGACGCTGCTGGAAGCCGATCTCGTCTTTTTCGTCGGCAGCCACACGGGCAGCCAGGTGACCGCCCACTGGCATCTGCCGCCCATGGGCACCCCGGTCATCCAACTTGACATCAACGGCGAGGAGCTTGGCCGCCACTATCCCAACGCGGTCGCGCTGCAGGGCGATGCGCGCGCCAGTTTGGAGGCTATGCTGAACCTGATGGTCGACGATGCGGACGTCAGCCGCCATCAGCCCTGGATCGACCGGGTGGCCGGTTTCGTCGCCGCGTGGCGCGCCGATATCGACAAACACATGACGTCCGATGCGACGCCTATAAGGCCCGAGCGTTTGTGCGCCGAGTTGACCGCCTGGCTGCCGGAGAACGCCATCCTGGTTTCCGACACCGGCCATTCGGGCATGTGGACTGCCGGCCATATCGATCTGAACCATGCCGGCCAGTCCTACCTGCGCGCCGCCGGTTCGCTCGGCTGGGGCTTCCCGGCTGGCATCGGCGCGCAGCTTGCGTGTCCGGATCGCCCGGTTGTCGTCTTCAGCGGCGATGGCGGTTTCTGGTATCACCTGACGGAGTTGGAGACGGCGGTGCGCTGGGATGTGCCGGTGATCACCGTTGTCAACAACAACAGCATGCTGAGCCAGGGCGTTGATCAGGAAATGGCAGACCGCGGCGGCAAGCTTGAAGGCCGCTGGGGCGATGCCTGGGAGTTCACGCCTTCAGATTTCGCGGCGATCGCCCAGTCCATGGGCGCCGAAGGCATCCGTGTCGAGCAGCCTGGCGAGATCCGCGCCGCGCTGAAGGAGGCGCTCGCCATGCGCCGTCCCGTCGTCGTTGACGTGGTCGGCGATCCCTGGGCCCAGGCGGCCCACGCCTATGTCGGTGAATGAATCTTTCGGTTGGAGTTCCCCATGCATTTCGATTGTCGCGCCATCGAACCGCGCGAGTGTTACAAGCTCCTGATCTCGACGGTCGTGCCCCGGCCCATCGCGTTCGTCACGACCGTGCGTGACGACGGTCATGTCAACGCGGCACCGTTCAGCTTCTTCAATGCCGTCGGTTTCGATCCGCCGATCGTGGTGCTTGGTCTCGAAGCGCGACCCGATGGCCGGCTGAAGGACACCGCCGCGAACATCCAGGTCAGCGGCCAGTTCGTCGTCAACATCGTCGACGAACCGTTGGCGCAGCAGATGAACATCTCCGCCATCGACTTCGAACCGCATGTCTCCGAGGTAATGCAGGCCGGACTCGACATGGTCGACAGCATCGATGTCCGCCCGCCGCGCATCGCGACCAGCCCGGTCAGCATGGAGTGCGAAAAGCTCGTAACGATGGAACTAAAGAACGCGCGTCACGTGGTCCTAGGCGAGGTGCTGCACTTCCACATCCGCGACGACATCGTCATCGACCCCGAGCGGTTCCACATCGATATCGACCGGCTGGCCGCGATCGGCCGCATGAACGCCAGCAGCTACACGCGAACCAGCGACCATTTCGACCTGCCGCGTATTCATGTCGACCACTGGGATACGGAGACGGCCTCGCGGCGCGAACAGTAAGCTAACGCGCGCTCTTTGCCAGAGGCATGTCGTGGGCTTCGACCGGCGGCAGGTTGCCGTCGTAACGCTCGACCTCGACCAGCGCCGTGTTACAGGCGGGTCCTTGTGACAGCGACGAGCAGCCGGCGTCATAGGTCAGGACATTGGGGTTGCCGTGGCGTTCCAGGCTGTCCGGGTTGCCGGGATCGTCGGCGTCGAACCAGGATCCCGTCGACATGACGACAACGCCGGGCATGACATTCTCGGTGAGCTGCGCGCCGCCAAGGCAACGGCCGCGTCCGTTGAAGACGTGCACGATATCGCCGTCGCTGATGCCGCGAAGCGCGGCGTCGTCTGGATGCATCAGTAGCGGCTCGCGGTTCTTGATCTTGTGGCTGGCGCTGTGTTCACCGCTGTCCAGCTGGCTGTGCAGTTTGTCGCGCGGCTGGTCGGACAGCAGGTGCAGGGGATGGTTGCGCGCGGCCTCGCCACCGAGCCATTCGCGCGGCTCGAACCACATGGGATGCCGCCCGCAATCGGGATAGCCGAAGCCGCCGATCGTTTCGCTCACAATCTCGACCTTGCCGGAAGGCGTCGTCAGCGGATTGTCGGCAGGATCGTTGCGCAGCGCGGCGAGCGCGTGGTTGCCGGTCGTCAGCGGCCCGACCTGCATCCAACCGCCGGCCCAAAAACTGTCGAAGTCGGGTATCTGGACGCCGGCCTTCGCGGCACTCTCGCGCGAGATATCATAGAGATGGCGCACCCAGGCCATCTCGTCACGGCCCTCGGTGAAGGCATCGCCGAAGCCCATGCGTTCGGAGAGGTCACGGAAGATCTCATGGTCCGAGCGCGCTTCGCCATAAGGTTCGCTCGCCTTGTGCATCGGTGCGGCGAAACCGCCATGCGCGCTGCCGGAAAAGTCGTTGCGCTCCAGCGTCGTTGTCGCCGGCAATACAATGTCGGCAAAGCGCGCTGTCGGCTGGAACCACGCATCCTGGACGATCACCGTTTTGGGCCGGCGAAACGCTTCGGCCAGGCGGTGCAGGTCCTGATGGTGGTGGAACGGGTTGCCGCCCGCCCAATAGACCAGGCCAATCTCCGGGAACGTGATCTCCATGCCGTTGTAGGGGATCGTCGCGCCGGGGTTGAGCAGCATGTCGGCGATCCGCGCGACCGGGATGAACCGGTCGACCGGATTGCGGCCTTGGGGAAATGCCGCCCAGCGGAACGGCAGGCGCCCGGCGCCGTGGTCGTTGAACGTGCCAAGGCCAAAGGCGATGCCGCCGCCGGGCAAACCGAGTTGTCCGAGCAGCGCGGCGAGCGCGATCGCCATCCAAAATGGCTGCTCGCCATGGTCGGCGCGCTGCATGGCCCAGGTGATCGAGATCAGCGTACGCCGGCCTTCCATCTCGCGAGCAAGCGCGACGATGGCGCTCGCCGACACGCCGGTGATCGCGGCGGCCCAGGAGGGGTCCTTCGGCTGACCGTCGCTCTCGCCCAGGACATAGGCGATCAGCTCGTCACCGCCGACACAGCAGCGGTCGAGAAAGGCCTTGTCGTGTTTGCCGTCGGTGATCAGCACATGGGCCAGTGCCAGCATCAACGCGACGTCGGTGTTGGGGCGGGGCGCCAGCCAGTCAACGCCGAAGGCGTCCTCGTTGTGGGACAAGACCGGGCCGATCGACACCGCCTGCATGCCGCCTTTGATGCAGGCGGCCAGGCCGACCTTGTCGACATGCGGGCCGGTGCCGCCGGGGTCGACCATGGCGTTTTTGAACGGCAGGCCGCCGAAGGCGACCAGGAGCTCCGTGTGCTCCTTCATGGTCGGCCAGTCATAGCCGGTCGGCAGCATGCCGCCGCCCAGAACGCGCGACACGATGACCTCGGCGGCCGCCGAGCTATAGGTGTTGACGTGGCGAACGAACCCGCCGGCCAGGTTCATGAACCGTTTGAGCTGGCTTTGCGCGTGGTTGAAACGTCCTGCGCTGGCCCAGCCATAGGAACCGGCGAAGATGCCTTCGTTGCCCAGCTCGGCCTTGGTGCGGTTGACCGCGTCGACGATGAGGTCGAGCGCCCGGTCCCAACTGACGGGGACGTAAGGGTCGCGGCCGCGACCCGAACCGTCGCACGCGCCGCCGCTTTCCAGATAGCTGCTGCGCACCAGCGGCGTCGCGATCCGCGCACGTTCGCCCAGCATGTCCTTCAGCGTGTTGCCGATCAGCGGCGGGTCGGGGTCGTCGGCGAGCGGACGAATGACCGGCCCGGCCTCGCCGGTCTCGTGCTCGTAGTAACCCCAGTGGGTTGCCGTGGTGCGTGTCGTCATAGCGCCGCGATCATGCCGAACCCGACCAGCCGGTGCCAGGAAAAGCGACGCCTCTTGATAGCTATCGTTGGAACACCAAGCCTAACTCCGAGCAGTGAGCGTGGCGCTTCGTCGTAGGTAGTCCGGGATCTCGAGTAGGTCAGAATGTGCGTTTCCAGCATGAGTGGGCGGAAGCGTTGGGACTTCTGACTTCGGTTCACTTGGATCGGAAACACTTGGTGTCGGCTGAGATTCGTGCTCGATGACCGAGTGTTTTGGCTTTGGAGGTCTCGGTTGCCAGCTGCGCAAATGTTGCCCTATCGATTCATAGAAACCAGGCGCCATCTGCTCAAGGTCTTCAATGAACGTGCGCCTTCCTGCAAACCGTCGCGCGCTGGCGCTTGTCAAAACAACGTCGAAGGCTCGAATCTCGGATCCCGGTCTGGAGCCATCTGCTATCTCAGGGTTCTCAATCAAGTCTTCAAGTGGGTAGATCGAAGTCGCTGCGCGTGATGACCAGATTAGACCAACTGACACATGATCTCGATCCGTCACCTTGGTTAGCTGTCTGAGCAGCCAGTTGAGCCTCGCTTTGCCGGATTTCTTGTCTCTCGGGGCATCGAGCCGCATCGAGATCCGTAGCGTTCTGCTTCGTAGATCCGCGACCACATAGATATCCGATGCAGCATTCGGAATCTGTAGGCGAGCTTCCATCAGACTCTGACTGCACAACTTTTCGATGTCGTCATTTAGATGACGTTCGGCGTCACTCGACTCACTACGCGAGAGTTTGATTGTCACAGGTCTACCAATGACCCGACTCATGTAGAGGACGAGGTCACGCAACTCCTGGTGCCAACCTCCGACAACATCGTGAGCGAGTTCATGTTTTGGAACTGTACCGCCAGCATGAATACGGTCGACCGCGGCACTCCATTCTTTCGGCATGGATGTGTAGCGCGCGACGCCGGCAGACGTGTGCGAGAAGAAGCGTATGAACTCTCTGAGTAGAAAGGCTTGTTCAGAGTCAGCGACGACAGCCCTCTCATGTAAGAGAATTGCCTCGGTTAGCAAGGAAGCCCATGAGAAGTGAAGAAGGTCCACTTTCTTGGTGAGAGACTTTTGCACGTCAATTGGATGGTGGTGCGGCAGGGCTGCGAATTCGTTCGAAATGGTGATCACAGCATTGATGGAATTCTCTCTCGCTAACCTCAGGTATCTCTCTATCTGCTCGCTAGACAGGCGATTGTTGCCAACTTTGGTCTCGATCAGTGCATTCCATTGGCGACCTGCGCGCTCGATCTGGATTAGTCCGTCAGGTCTATCTTGCTTACTTGCTCTGTCGTCGGTGTTGAACACGACCTCTGTAAACGTGTTGATAGTCGTGCGTGCGCTAATCTTCTGCCCAACCTTTCCAAGCACAGCGTCGGTGTAGCTTGGTACAGCCGAAAGAACAGCCAGAAGAATTGATGCGGCACGTTGTTCCTTTCCAGTCTCTGAGATGACTGGGAACAGCCGCGCGACTTCACCCGACTTAAGGAAAACTGGAAGTTCCATTCCAATGCCCTTCTGTAGGTCAAGTCTATTCTAGATGGCACACCAGTAGTTGAGTCAACAAGGAGGGGTGTCTATTTGGGATAGGTTTCTTTCTAAGTTTCGCGCTTAAGTGTTACTTCCGTCCCGTGCACGCTGGTGCTTTCGCCCATGTCGGTCTTCTGCGGGATATGCAGCAGGTTGACGTTGGCGCCGCCGCCGGCGGGGTCGCCGTCGCGCATTTTGGGCCAGCGGCTCTTGTGGGTCAGCAGCGTGCCGGGCGGGATGTCGTCGGCGATGCGCGCGGTGAAGACGAGGCTGCCAGCATCGTTGCTCAACGAGACCTCGGCGCCGTCGGCTATGTCGAGGTCGCCGGCATCGTCGGGGTGAATGGTGACAAGCGGTTTGCCCATCAATTCGTCGACGCGCGGGTCGTTGCCGTAGCTGGAGTTCATCAGCCACTTGTCAGCCGGCGACAGCAGACGGAAGCGTCCGTCGGCCGGACGCGGATCGACGGTAGGTTGGGGCACGCGCGGATGGCCGTCGGCTTCTGCTTGCGCGCTCGCAATCTCGATCTTGCCCGATGGCGTCGGGAAGCTGCCTTCCGACCACAACACGACCGGCTCGTCGCCCAGACTGGCCCAGCCCTTTGCTTTCAATGTCTGCCAATCGACGCCGAGGTCGGCATACTTCAACGTTTTGTCGATGACGGACTGATCGTCCTCGTAGAGGTGGTTTTCTTCGAACCCCATGGCGCGCGACAAACGCCGGAAGATCTCCTGGTTGGGCAGGCTCTCGCCCATCGGTTCCTGGCATTTCACCTGGGCGCCATAGGTGAAGTGGAAATAGGACGACGCGAGGTCGTCGAACTCCAGAAAGCTTGCCGCGGGCAACACGATATCGGCGTAGTCGGCGGTATCGGTCTGGAAGCAGTCGATGACGACGGTGAAGAGGTCGTCACGTTCCAGTCCGCGCCGCATCTTCGCCTGTTCCGGGTTGGAGGCAACGGGATTGCAGTTCCACACCATGTAGGCGCGGAACGTATCTGGCGATTGCAGGAGATCCGGCACGTCCATTTGACTGATCGAGGGCGGCCCGTCGTCGGACGACGACGGCGCCTCATAAGCCGGCGCGCCGCCCTTGCGGCTGGCGATGCCGAAGCTGTCGTTCAGGTAATAGAAACCGGCGCCGGGTTTGCCGATATTGCCGGTGAAGGCCGGTAGCATGGCGAGCGCGCGGAAGATGTTGCCGCCTTCGGGCTGGCGCTGCAGGCCCTGACCGAGCCAGATCAGGGATGGACCGGTGCCATAGGCGTTGGCCGCCCGTTCGATATCGGTGGCGGCGACACCGGTGTGCTCCTCGCCCCATTCGGGCGTGCAGCCGTCCAGGAGCGGGGCGATCTCCTCGTAGCCGAGAACATTGCCGGCGATGTAGTCGTCGTCGAACAGACCGTCGCGGCGCATGACATGCAGCATGGCGAAGGCGAGCGCGGCGTCCGTGCCGGGCAGGGGCTGCAGGAAGAGGTCGGCCGCCTCGGCGGTTTCATGGCGCACGGGGTCGACGACAATCACCTCGGCCTGATTTTCCTTAAGCCAGTGTTTGTGGGCGTGTGGTGCGCTGTGGGAGGGGTTGGCGCCCCACACCAGGATGCATTCGGAGTCACGCGCCGTGCGCGGATCGAAGCCGGCATGACTGTCGCCAAAGACATAGCCCCAGGCGACGTGGCCCGCGTTGTTGCAGATGGTATCCGGTTCGACCTCGGTCGCGCCCAGACGATTGAAGAAGCGCGACGGAAAGCCATAGGCGAGGGCCGAACACGTGCCGGTGTAGTGGGTGTGCACGATCTTGTCGGCGCCATGCTCGTCGGCGATGGTCTGGAGCCTGCCGGCGATCGTCGAGAGCGCTTCGTCCCAGGAAATCGGCTCGAACTGACCGGAGCCCTTCGGGCCGGTTCGGCGCAGCGGGCGCAGAAGGCGGGCCTTCTCATCCAGCCAGACGCCGTTATAGGCGACCGCGCACTTGCCACACAGCGCGCCGCGCGATGTCGGGTGGTCGGGATCGCCCAGCACGCGCCGGATCATGCCATCGCGCTTGATAACGGCGATGCCGCAGCCGTCATAGCAGTCGCGCGGGCAGGTGGTTTTGATGATTTCCTTGGTACCGGGCATGGCCGCCTCACTCCCAGATTGTGGCGCTACCATAGCCGAAGCAGGTGGGACGATTCCAGGAGCCCGGTTTCGCTTGACGACGCGCCATTCAAGCGGGCCAAGATGCCGTCCGAACGATAGGGTGAGGCGATGGATCAGCCAGGCGCGTACGACTACATCATTGTTGGCGGCGGATCGGCCGGCAGCGTCCTGGCAAGTCGCTTGTCGGAGGACCCGGATGTCAGTGTGTTGGTCCTGGAAGCGGGCACGAACAACAAGGATTTCCGCGTCTACATGCCCGCCGCCAATGCGCTTGCGTTCGGTCACCCGAAATTCGATTGGCGCTACTACACCGAGCCGCAGCCCAACCTTGGCGGACGCCGTGTCAATTGGCCGCGCGGCCGTGGCCTCGGCGGGTCGAGCGCGATCAACGGCATGATCTACATCCGCGGCAACGCGCGCGACTATGACGGCTGGCGCCAACTGGGCCTGGATGGCTGGGCCTATGCCGACGTGCTGCCTTACTTCAAACGCTCGGAGACGCGGTCGGTCGGCGGCGATCTCTATCGCGGCGACTCCGGCCCTCTGTTGACCGGGCCGGCTGGCAACCCGCAGCCGATCGATCATGCGTTTGTCGCGGCGTGCCTGCAGTCCGGTCTGCCGGCGAACCCCGACTTCAACGGCGCCGGTCAGGTCGGCGCCGGTTTGCTGGACTTCACCGTGCATGGCGGCAAACGCTCAAGCGTCGCGCGCTGCTTTCTGGGCGCTGCTGACGAGCGCGCCAACCTGACGGTCGAGACCGGGGCGTTCGTCACGTCGCTCTTGTGGGACGGCAAACGCGCGGCAGGTGTGTCGTACAAGCGCGACGGGCAGGAACGCGAAGCGCGCGTCGGGCGCGAGATCATCGTGGCGCAAGGCGCCATCGGCTCACCTCAGCTTCTGATGCTGTCGGGTGTCGGCCCGGCTGACGATCTGCGCGCCCTTGG
>JBCCIS010000078.1 GCA_039028155.1 Pseudomonadota bacterium | reverse complement strand
GTAATCCGTAAACGTCGCACCACCCGTCGTCGCCAAAACCTTCGTAATCGCAGCCGTCAGCGTCGTCTTACCATGGTCAACATGACCAATCGTGCCGATGTTCACATGCGGCTTGTTACGCTCAAACTTCTCCTTCGCCATATCTCTCGTTCCGTTCGGCTAAAGCTTGTCCAATAAGTAAGGAGCTCAGGCGAGGTTCGCCTTGAGCTCCTCAGAGACCATTTGAGGCACCGCCTCATAACAGTCGAAATGCATCGTGTAGGTCGCGCGGCCCTGGGACATCGAACGCAGGTCGTTGACGTAACCGAACATGGTTGCCAACGGCACCTTGGCGCGTACGACCTGGGCATTACCACGCGGCTCCATGCCCTGGATCTGACCACGGCGGCTGTTCAGGTCGCCGATGACGTCGCCCATATGCTCTTCGGGTGTCACGACCTCGACCTTCATGACCGGCTCCAAAAGCTGCGGGCCAGCCTTGGCCACACCCTCGCGGAACGCCGCGCGCGCGGCGGTCTCGAACGCCATGGCGCTGGAGTCCACCTCATGATAGGCGCCGTCAAAGACGACCACCTTGAAGTCGATCATCGGGAAACCGGCAATCACGCCTGTCGAACTAGCCGCCGCGATACCCGACTGGATCGACGGGATGTACTCGCGCGGAATGTTGCCGCCGGTCACCTTGTTCTCGAACTCGAAGCCGGCGCCGGGCTCGGCCGGGCCGAAGGTCGCCTTGATACGGGCGAACTGGCCGGCGCCACCGGTCTGCTTCTTATGCGTATAGTCGATATCGGCTTCGCGCGTGATGGTCTCGCGATAGGCGACCTGCGGTGCACCGACATTGGCCTCGACACTGAACTCGCGCTTCATGCGGTCGACGATGATCTCAAGGTGCAGTTCGCCCATGCCCCTGATGATCGTCTGACCCGACTCTTCGTCGCTGCCGACCCGGAAGGACGGATCCTCGTCAGCCAGACGCGCAAGCGCCACACCCATCTTGTCGTGGTCGGCCTTGGTCTTCGGCTCGACGGCGACCTCGATAACGGGATCCGGGAACTCCATACGCTCCAGAATGATCGCCTTGGCCGGATCGCACAGCGTGTCACCGGTCGTCGTGCCCTTCAGGCCACAGAACGCGATGATATCGCCGGCGCGCGCTTCCTGGATGTCCTCACGGCTATTGGCATGCATGAGAAGCATGCGGCCAACGCGCTGCTTGGAGTCCTTGACCGCGTTCAGCATCTGATCGCCGGCCTTGATGACGCCGGAATAGACACGCGCGAAGGTCAGCGTTCCCACATACTTGTCGGCCATGACCTTGAAGGCGAGCGCGGCAAACGGCGCGTCGTCAGTGCTCGGACGTTCGTCCTGCTCTTCGGTCTTGACGTCAATGCCCTTGATCGCCGGTACGTCCAGCGGCGACGGCAGGAAGTCGACGACCGCATCCAGCAAAGGCTGCACGCCCTTGTTCTTGAACGCTGTACCCAGGAGAATCGGCACGAACTTGTGCTCCAACGTGCCCGCGCGAATGCAACGGCGCAGCGTCTCCTCGTCCGGCTCTTCGCCGCCCAGATAGGCTTCCAGAACGTCGTCGTCCATTTCAACGACGGTTTCCAGCAGCTTCTCGCGATAACTCGCGGCCTGCTCCTGAAGGTCGTCGGGGATGTCGACTTCGTCGAACTTGGCACCCAGGCTGTCGTCCTGCCAGACGACGCCCTTCATCTTCACCAGGTCGACCACACCGACAAAATCAGCTTCGGCGCCGATCGGAAGCTGGAGAACTGCCGGAACGACGCCGAAGCGGTCTTCGATCATGTCGACGCAGCGATAGAAGTCGGCGCCGATGCGATCCATTTTATTGACGAAGCAAATGCGCGGTACGCTGTATTTATCGGCCTGACGCCAGACGGTCTCGGACTGCGGCTCGACGCCGGCGACCGAGTCAAAGACGGCGACCGCGCCATCAAGCACGCGCAGCGAACGCTCGACCTCGATGGTGAAGTCGACGTGGCCGGGCGTGTCGATGATGTTGACGCGGTAGTCACGCCACGACGCGGTGGTCGCCGCCGACGTGATCGTAATGCCGCGCTCTTGCTCCTGCTCCATCCAGTCCATGGTGGCTGTGCCTTCATGGACCTCGCCGATCTTATGGGAGCGGCCGGTGTAGTAGAGAATACGCTCGGTGGTCGTCGTCTTGCCGGCATCGATGTGGGCCATGATGCCGATATTGCGATAACGCTCGAGTGGTTGCGTGCGTGCCATCGTCTTGCTCGTCCTTGGGGCCCGCTGGCCCCGGGTTACCAGCAGCGCGGGAGGTGTTCAGCCGTTACCAGCGGTAATGCGAGAACGCCTTGTTCGCCTCTGCCATGCGGTGTGTGTCTTCGCGCTTTTTGACCGCCGAACCTCGCTGCTGCGCGGCGTCCATAAGCTCGTTGGAAAGGCGGTCGACCATCGTTGTTTCCGACCGGGCGCGCGCGGCGCCGATCAGCCAACGAATGGCGAGAGCCTGTTGTCTGTCGTTTCTCACCTCGACGGGGACCTGATAGGTCGCGCCGCCGACGCGCCGCGAGCGAACCTCGACCGCGGGCTTCACATTGTTCAAGGCCTGGTGAAAGACCTCGATGGGATCTTGGCCGACCTTGGATTTGATCCGGTCGAGCGCGCCATAAACAATGCCCTCGGTGACGGACTTCTTGCCGTCATACATCAGGCTGTTCATGAACTTGGTCAGGACGGTATCGCCGAAGACGGCATCCGGTAGGACCTGGCGTTTTTCTGCTGCGCGACGACGTGACATCGGTCCTGATCCTTATTTGGGTCGCTTGGCGCCGTATTTCGAACGGCCCTGACGGCGGTTCGATACGCCCTGGGTGTCAAGCGTGCCGCGCACGATGTGATAGCGTACGCCCGGAAGGTCCTTCACGCGACCGCCGCGGATCAGAACCACGGAATGCTCCTGAAGGTTATGACCCTCACCGGGAATGTAGCTCGACACCTCGAAACCGTTGGTCAACCGGACGCGCGCGACCTTACGAAGGGCCGAATTCGGCTTCTTCGGGGTCGTCGTATAGACGCGCGTGCACACGCCCCGCTTCTGCGGGCAGGCCTCCAGCGCGGGGACCTTGTTGCGTGCGCGCCGCGCCTTACGCGGCTTGCGAACCAGTTGATTCACCGTCGGCATGGACCGAACCTCTTTCTTCTACCAGTAAACACGCGAAAACATCGGCCCCGAACCGCTCAGACGGCGTTTCGCCCGAGGCCTGATATCATCGCGTATGCTTGTTCTGCTCGCGGATAGGTCGACGTTACCGAATCCCCGGCACCGCGAGAGCGCGGAATATAGTCACGCGCCTATATGAGGTCAACACGAAAACCCAAGAAAAAGAGCGGATTTTCGGGGTCGGGGACCGGCCTTGAGCCGGCCCCCGCCACAACCCCTCGATCAGGCGCTCTGGGCCTCGCTCGTATCGAGCAAGGTGGCCTCCAAAGCCGCCTCGTCGACCTCGACCGCCTCCTGCTCGTCCAGGCCCTCCAGACGGCGCAGACGCGACATGACACGGCCCGTTCCGGCAGGAATCAGGCGGCCAACGATGACGTTTTCCTTCAGCCCCATCAGATCGTCGATCTTGCCGGCGACCGAGGCCTCGGTCAGGACACGGGTGGTCTCCTGGAACGAGGCCGCCGAGATGAACGACTGGGTCTGCAGGCTGGCCTTGGTGATGCCCTGTAGGACAGGCTGGGCTTTCGCCGGCTCCAGGCCCTCCTCACCAGCCTTGCGGTTGACCAGGTCGAACTCGCGCCGATCGACCTGCTCGCCGACCAGATAGGTGGTGTCGCCGGGCTTCTCGATCTCGACCTTCTGCAGCATCTGGCGGCAAATCACCTCGATGTGCTTGTCGTTGATCTTGACGCCCTGCAGGCGATAGACCTCCTGGATCTCCTTGACCAGGTAATTGGCCAACGCCTCGACGCCCATGACCCGCAGGATATCGTGGGGCACGGGGCTGCCATCGATCAGTGGATCGCCGCGGCGCACGAAATCGCCGTCGTTGACGGCAATATGCTTGCCCTTGGGCAGCAGATACTCGTGCACCTCGCCGTCCTCGCCCTCTTCCTTGACGTTGACCCGGCGCTTGTTCTTGTAGTCCTTACCGAACTGCACCCAGCCATCGGTCTCGGAGATGATGGCGTGGTCCTTCGGCTTCCTGGCCTCGAACAGTTCGGCAACACGCGGCAGACCGCCGGTGATGTCGCGGGTCTTGATGGAGTCGCGGGGCACACGGGCGATGACGTCGCCGACATGGACCTTGTCGCCGTTATCGACCGACAGGATCGCGTCGACCGAGAGGTCGAAGCTCGCTTCGTGCTCCTCGCTCGCCATGATCGGCTCGCCTTTTTCGTCCGTCATGACGATGCGTGGGCGCAGACCCGAACCGCGGGGCTGCTGGCGCCAATCGATCACGACCTTGTTGGAGATGCCGCTGGCCTCGTCGGTGATTTCCCTCAGCGAGATACCCTCGACCAGGTCCTGATAGCTCACGACGCCGTCACGATCGGCGATGATCGGCAGGTTATAGGGGTCCCAACGCGCCAGCGTGTCACCCTTGCCGATCTTCTCGCCGTCCTTGATCAGCAGACGCGCACCATAGGGCAGACGGTTACGAGAACGCTCGTTGCCCTTACGGTCGACCAGGATCAGCTCACAGTTGCGGCCAAGCACGATGGTGTTGCCCTCGCCGTCCTCGACCAGGCGCGGGTTGGCGATGGTCGCCTTGCCGTCAATGGCCGATTCAATCGACGAACTCTCCGACCCGCGCTGGGCCGTGCCACCGATATGGAAGGTCCGCATGGTGAGCTGGGTGCCCGGCTCGCCGATCGACTGGGCCGCGATAACACCCACCGCTTCGCCCATGTTGACCGTCGTGCCACGCGCGAGGTCACGGCCATAGCACATGCCGCAAACGCCGATCTCGCTCTCGCAGGTCAGCACCGAGCGGATGCGGATCTGCTCGATCCCGGCGCCCTCGATGGCCGCCATATGCTGTTCCTCGATCATCTCGCCGGGCTGGACGATAACTTCCTCCGTGCCCTGGTCGACAATCGGGTCGAGCGCGAAGCGGCCGAGCACACGCTCAGACAGCGACACGATCTCCTCCGACCCCTGGGTCACCGCCTCGACCGTCAGGCCGTTCTCGGTGCCGCAGTCTTCTTCGATGATGACGCAGTCCTGCGCCACATCGACCAGACGGCGGGTCAGGTAACCGGAGTTCGCCGTCTTCAAGGCGGTATCGGCCAGGCCCTTACGGGCACCGTGGGTCGAGTTGAAGTACTCGAGCACGGTCAGGCCTTCCTTGAAGTTCGACGTGATCGGCGTCTCGATGATCTCGCCCGACGGTTTGGCCATCAGGCCACGCATGCCGGCGAGCTGCTTGATCTGGGCCGCCGAACCACGGGCGCCGGAATGGGCCATCATATAGATCGGGTTGAGCCCCTTGCGCCGGCCGGTCGCCTCGTCGACCTCCTCCATGCTGGAGAGGCCCGCCATCAGGGCGTCGGCGACCTTGTCGGTGCAATGCGACCACGCATCGATCACCTTGTTGTACTTCTCGCCCTGGGTGATGACGCCGTCCATGTACTGCTGCTCGTACTCGCGCACCCGATCCTGGGTGTCGCGGACCAGCTCCTCCTTGGCTTCCGGGATGACCATGTCGTCCTTGCCGAAGGAAATGCCGGCATCGCAAGCGTGATGGAAACCAAGCGCCATGACGCGGTCGCAGAAGATAACCGTCTCCTTCTGACCGCAGTGGCGGTAGACCACGTCGATGACCTCGGAGATCTCGCGCTTGGTCAGCACGCGGTTGATCAGGTCGAACGACACGCGTGGGTGACGCGGCAGAACTTCCGACAGCATCATGCGACCCGGCGTCGTATCGACGATGGACGTCATCGGCTCGCCGTTCTCGTCAACGCCCTCGTAGCGGGCCTTGATCTTGGCGTGCATGGTGACGGCGCCGGCCTGCAGAGCATGCTCGATTTCGCCGATGTTGCCGAAGACGGTGCCTTCGCCGGGCTCGTCGGGCATCTCGATCGTGATGTCGTAGAGGCCCAAGACGATATCCTGCGACGGCACGATGATCGGCTTGCCGTTGGCCGGGCTCAGGATGTTGTTGGTCGACATCATGAGTACGCGGGCCTCAAGCTGGCTCTCGATCGACAGCGGCACGTGGACGGCCATCTGGTCGCCGTCGAAGTCGGCATTGAAGGCAGCGCAAACCAGCGGATGAAGCTGGATTGCTTTGCCTTCGATCAGCACCGGCTCGAACGCCTGGATGCCGAGCCTGTGCAGCGTCGGCGCGCGGTTCAACAGGACCGGATGCTCGCGGATAACCTCTTCCAGGATATCCCAGACCTCCGGACGCTCCTTCTCGACCAGCCGCTTGGCGGCCTTGATGGTCGGCGCCTTGCCGTACATCTCAAGCTTCGAATAGATGAACGGCTTGAAGAGCTCGAGCGCCATCTTCTTGGGCAGGCCGCACTGATGCAGCTTGAGTTCCGGACCGACAACGATAACCGAACGGCCGGAGTAATCGACGCGTTTGCCCAGCAGGTTCTGGCGGAAGCGGCCCTGCTTGCCCTTCAACATGTCGGAGAGCGAACGCAGCGGACGCTTGTTGGCGCCGGTGATGACACGGCCGCGGCGGCCGTTGTCGAACAGCGCATCGACGGCTTCCTGCAACATGCGCTTTTCGTTGCGCACGATGATATCGGGCGCACGCAGCTCAATGAGGCGCTTCAGGCGGTTGTTGCGGTTGATGACGCGGCGATAGAGATCGTTCAGGTCCGACGTCGCGAACCGGCCGCCATCGAGCGGCACCAGCGGGCGCAGTTCCGGCGGGATGACCGGAATGACTTCCAGGATCATCCATTCCGGACGGTTGCCGGACTCGATGAAGGTCTCGATCAGCTTCAGGCGCTTGACGATCTTCTTGCGCTTGGCCTCGGAGCCGGTTTCGGCAAGCTCGGTGCGCAGGAACTCGCGCTCGTCCTCCATGTCAATCTTCTTGAGGATGTCACGGACCGCCTCGGCGCCGATGCTGGCCGAGAACGCATCTTCGCCATACTCGTCAACGGCGTCGTAGTACTGCTCCTCGGTCATCAGCTGGCCTTCTTCCAAAGGCGTCAGACCGGCATCGACGACGATGTAGTTCTCGAAATAGAGAACCCGCTCCAGCTCCTTCAAGGTCATATCGAGGAGCAAGCCGATGCGCGAGGGC
Source organism: Pseudomonadota bacterium (assembly GCA_039028155.1). NCBI lineage: Bacteria > Pseudomonadati > Pseudomonadota > Pseudomonadota bacterium. Next base: position 9,271 of record JBCCIS010000078.1, on the reverse strand, counting down.
AGCGACTTCAGAAACCAGATATGGGCGACCGGCGCGGCCAGCTCGATATGGCCCATGCGCTCGCGACGAACCGAGGACTTGATGACCTCGACGCCGCACTTCTCGCACACGATGCCCTTGTACTTCATGCGTTTGTACTTACCGCACAGGCATTCGTAGTCCTTGATCGGACCGAAGATACGCGCGCAGAAAAGGCCGTCACGCTCCGGCTTGAAGGTACGGTAGTTGATGGTCTCGGGCTTCTTGACTTCGCCATAGGACCAGGAGCGGATCTTCTCCGGGCTGGCGATAGAGATCTTGATATGATCGAAGCTCTGCGGTCCGCTCACCTGGCCGAAGATTCGCATCAACTCGTTCATGTCGTTCTCCTTTACCTATCTTCTTGGCGTTGATCCCGGGTCGTCGCGTCGGCTCAGCTTGATTGCTGCAGCTCCACATTCAGACCCAGGGCCTGCATCTCCTTGACGAGAACGTTGAAGCTCTCGGGGATACCCGCCTCGAAGTTGTGATCGCCCTTCACGATGGACTCATAAACACGCGTGCGTCCGGCCACGTCGTCGGACTTGACCGTCAGCATCTCCTGCAGCGTGTGCGCGGCGCCGTAAGCCTGAAGCGCCCACACCTCCATCTCGCCGAAGCGCTGGCCGCCGAACTGCGCCTTGCCGCCCAACGGCTGCTGGGTAACCAGGCTGTAGGGACCGATCGAACGGGCGTGGATCTTATCGTCCACCAGATGGTGCAGCTTCAGGATATAGAGGTGGCCGACCGTGACGCGGCGGTCGAATGGTTCGCCAGTACGTCCGTCGACCAGCACCTCCTGACCGGACTTGTCAAAACCGGCCAGCTCCAAGAGATGCGCGATGTCCTGTTCGTGGGCGCCGTCGAAGACCGGCGTCGCCATCGGCACGCCACTCCTGAGATCGTTGCCCAGTTCCAAGGTGTCGGTATCGGACAGCTTGGTGACCACACCGTCCTTGCCGCTCTCGCCGTAGACATCGCCCAGCAGGGAGCGCAACTGCGCCGGCGTTGCCGGCTTATCGCCTTCCAACGCCACGCCGCTCTGGATGCTGTCGACCATCTGGCCGATACGCCGGCCGACACCGGCCGCCGCCCAGCCCAGATGGGTCTCCAGGATCTGGCCGACATTCATGCGGCTCGGCACGCCCAGCGGATTGAGCACGACGTCGACCGGCGTGCCGTCCTCCAGATGAGGCATGTCCTCGACCGGCACGATGCGCGAGATGACGCCCTTGTTGCCGTGACGGCCGGCCATCTTGTCGCCGGCCTGCAGCTTGCGCTTCACGGCCACGAACACCTTGACCATCTTCAAGACGCCCGGCGGCAGTTCGTCGCCCTGCTGCAGCTTCTCGACCTTGTTCTCGAAGCGCTTCTCGATCTCCGCGACCGCCGCGTCGAACTGCGCCTTCAGGTCCTCGACCGAGGTCATGACGCCTTCGTCATCGACGACGATCTGCCACCACTGGCCATGGGACAGGGGCTCCAGCGTCTTGTCGGAGACGGTGTCGCCGACCTCGATGCCCTTCGGACCCTTGGTCACCTTCTTGCCGTCCAGAATGTCACGCAGACGGCCATAGGTGTTGCGGTCGATGATCGCGCGTTCGTCATCGCGATCCTTCGCCAGACGCTCGATTTCTTCACGCTCGATCGCCAGCGCACGCTCGTCCTTGTCGACGCCGCGGCGCGAGAACACCCGAACCTCGACGACCGTACCCTGACCGCCCGGCGGCACGCGCAACGAGGTGTCACGCACGTCCGACGCCTTCTCGCCGAAGATGGCGCGCAGCAGTTTTTCTTCCGGCGTCATCGGGCTCTCGCCCTTCGGCGTGATCTTGCCGACCAGAATGTCACCGGCCTCGACATCGGCACCGATATAGACAATGCCGGCCTCGTCCAGGTTCTTCAGCGCTTCCTCGCCGACATTCGGGATGTCGCGGGTGATCTCTTCCTGGCCCAGCTTGGTGTCGCGGGCCATGACCTCAAACTCCTCGATGTGGATCGAGGTGAAGACGTCATCGCGCACCATGCGCTCGGAGATCAGGATCGAGTCCTCGAAGTTATAGCCGTTCCACGGCATGAACGCGCACAGCACGTTGCGGCCGAGCGCCAGTTCACCGCGCTCGGTCGACGGACCGTCGCCCAGGATGTCGCCCTGCTTCACCTTCTCGCCCACTTTCACCAGAGGCCGCTGGGTGATGCAGGTGTTCTGGTTCGAACGCTGGAACTTGGCGAGCGTGTAGATATCGACGCCGACCGAGTCCTTGGCTTCGTCGTCGCTGACGCGAACGACGATACGCTCGGCATCGACCTGGTCGACCACGCCGCCGCGGCGCGCCACGATGGTGGCGCCGGAGTCACGGGCCACCACGTCTTCCATGCCGGTACCGACGACCGGCGCCTCGGCGCGGATCAGCGGCACCGCCTGACGCTGCATGTTGGAGCCCATCAGCGCGCGGTTGGCGTCGTCGTTCTCCAGGAACGGGATCAGCGACGCGGCGACCGAGACAAGCTGCTTGGGCGACACGTCAATCATGTCGACGGTGTCGGGCGTGGCAACCACGAACTCGCCGTTGCGCCGGCACGACACCAGGTCCTGCTTGAACTTGCCCTTGGGATCCAGTTCGGCGTTGGCCTGGGCGATCGTGTAGCGGCCCTCCTCCATGGCCGTCAGATAGACGACCTCTTCGGTCACGCGGCCGTTCTCGACCTTGCGATAGGGGCTCTCGATGAAGCCGTACTTGTTGACCTCGGCGAAGGTCGCCAGGCTGTTGATCAGGCCGATGTTCGGGCCTTCCGGCGTCTCGATCGGACAGATCCGGCCATAGTGGGTCGGATGCACGTCGCGCACCTCGAAACCGGCGCGCTCGCGGGTCAGGCCACCCGGGCCAAGCGCTGACAGGCGCCGTTTATGGGTGATCTCCGACAGCGGGTTGGTCTGGTCCATGAACTGGCTGAGCTGGGACGAACCGAAGAATTCGCGCACCGCCGCTGCCGCCGGCTTGGCGTTGATCAGGTCGTGCGGCATGACGCTGTCCAGCTCGACCAGGCTCATGCGCTCGCGGATCGCGCGTTCCATGCGCAGCAAGCCCATGCGGTACTGGTTCTCCAAGAGCTCGCCGACCGAGCGGACGCGCCGGTTGCCCAGGTGGTCGATATCGTCGATATCGCCCTTGCCGTCCTTCAACTCGACCAGGGTGGTCAGCACGCTCATGATGTCGTCACGCGTCAGAACGCGCAGCGTCTCGTCGTGCTCCAGGCCCAGCCGCGCGTTCATCTTGACGCGGCCGACGGCTGAGAGATCGTAACGCTCGGAGTCGAAGAACAGGCCCTTAAAGAGAGTCTCCGCCGTGTCGATCGTCGGCGGCTCGCCCGGACGCATGACGCGGTAGATCTCAAACAGCGCCTCTTCGCGGTTCGAGCTCTTATCGACCGCCAGCGTGTTGCGGATATAGGGCCCGACATTGACGTGGTCGATGTCGAGAGTCGGCAACTCGTTGATGCCGAGCTCGTTGAGCTTCTCGAGCAGCTCCTCGTCGATCTCGTCACCGGCTTCGACAAAAATCTCGCCAGACGATTCATCGATTAGGTCATCGGCCATGTAGCGGCCAATCAGCGCCTCGTCGCCGACCAACTGCTTGGTCAGACCGGCCTCCGCCAGCTTCTTGAGCTGCAGGCGGGTCAGCTTGGTGCCAGCCTTGGCCGCGACCTTGCCGTCCTTGGCGTTGACCAGGTCGGCGGAGAGCTTGGTGCCCAGCGCGCGCTCGCTGTCGAACGGCACGGTCCAACCCTTCTTGGTCCGGACGTAGGTCCGGGTCTCATAGAATGTCTTGAAGATCTCGTCTGTCGTCAGGCCGAGCGCATAGAGCATCGTCGTCGCCGGCAGCTTGCGGCGGCGGTCGATACGCACGTGCACGATGTCCTTGGCGTCGAACTCAAAGTCAAGCCAGGAGCCGCGATAGGGAATCACGCGGGCGGCAAACAAGTACTTGCCCGACGAATGGGTCTTGCCCTTGTCGTGGTCGAAGAAAACGCCGGGTGAACGGTGCATCTGGCTGACGATGACGCGCTCGGTGCCGTTGATGATGAACGTACCCTTGTCGGTCATCAGCGGCATGTCGCCCATGTAGACGTCCTGCTCCTTGATGTCGCGGACGTCGCGCTTCTTGATCTCCTCATCGACGTCGAAGATCCACAGCTGCAGCGTGACCTTGAGCGGGGCCGCATAGGTCATGCCGCGTTGCTGACATTCGTCGACATCGTATTTCGGGTCTTCGAACTCGTAGCGGACAAAGTGGAGTTCGGCGCGGTCGGAAAAATCCTTGATCGGGAACACCGACTCAAAGACCGCCTGCAGGCCGCTTTCCTTTTTGTCCTGCTCGGTGCCTTCAAAGTTCAGGAACTGGTCATAGGAGTTCCGCTGGACCTCGATCAAGTTCGGCATATCGATCACCGGAGGGATACGGCCGAAATTGCGGCGGGGTCGCGAACGTCCAGTCAAGCTCTGCGCCATGTCTTTATGCACCTTCGTTATTCTTCATCATGCCGCCTGACCACAACGGCCAAGCGGATCACCACCTGTTCAGACGCCGCAGGCGCGGCGCGCCGATACCCCCTGGTGCATCGCTGCACCCGGGCGCATCAGCGGCCGCGTCCTGTACGGCGACAGGCAACGGGCCGCGATGTCTCTCCGGAACGGGAGACTGGGCCAGTCACCGGTCTTACTTGACCTCGACCGTCGCGCCAGCTTCTTCGAGCTGTTTCTTGATCTCTTCGGCCTCTTCCTTCGCCACGCCCTCCTTGACCGGCTTGGGCGCGCCTTCGACCAGGTCCTTGGCCTCTTTCAGGCCCAGTCCCGTGATCGCACGGACTTCCTTAATGACGTTGATCTTCTTCTCGCCAAAGCTGGCCAAGATAACGTCGAAATCGGTCTTCTCTTCGGCAGCCTCGCCCGGGGCGGCGGCACCGGGGGCGGCGGCAACGGCAACCGGCGCCGCGGCGCTGACGCCCCACTTCTCTTCGAGCATCTTGCTCAACTCGGCGGCTTCCAACACCGTCAGCGACGACAGGTCATCAGCCAGTTTTTCCAGATCAGCCATGGGTCTTCTCCTGCAAAATCAATTCTGTTTGCGACAACGGGTTCAGGAACCGGCTTCGGCATCGGCGGCGCTGTCGCCTTCCGTCTGCCCATAGGCCCCAAAAACCCGAGCCAGTTGACCGGCCGGCGCCTGCAGAACCATCGCGATCTTGGTCGCGGGTGCCTGCAAGAGACCAACGATTGTGCCGCGCAGCTCATCGAGCGACGGCAGCTTGGCCAACTGTTCGACCTCGGATGCATCCAGCTCGCGTTCGCCCATCTGGCCGCCAAGAACGATCAGCTTCTCGTTCTTCTTGGCAAAATCGACGGCCGCCTTGGCCGCTGCAACCGGGTCGTCGGAACAGGCGACGGCGGTCGGTCCCGTGAAGAGCTTGCTCAAGCCTTCAAAGGTCGTGCCGTCCAACGCACGCAACGCCAGCCGATTTTTGGTGACGCGGAACGACGTGCCCGAAGCGCGCATGGCGCGTCTGAGTTCCGTCGCTTCGGCCACCGTCAGACCTTCGTGGCGCGTGACAACAACCATTTCGGCACTACCGATATCGCTGTTGAGCTGGTTGACGATGTCTTCTTTTCTTGCCCGTTCCACGGATTCCTCCGGGGGTTGGGCCGGTCGGGACACACTCCCGATACCAGGCCGGTTCACACGAATTCCGATCCTTCGAAAAGGACCGGGGTTACGACCTGCCCCGGAAGTCAGACCCATCCGACCTGCCGGGTAATCCCGGCACGACATTCGGTCTCGTCTCCCGTCTCATGTCGGCGGCCGAAGCCCTTAAGACCCTGAGGTCACCGGCAATCTCGGACAGGGGGCGCGCCACCTCTAACAAGCGGCGCTGTCAGCGGCCGAAGCCGCCGAATTCAAACTCCTACGCGGCGCTCGGCTGCAGGCTCACCGGGTCGATCTTGACACCGGGACCCATGGTCGAGCTGAGCGTCACGCGCTTCATGTACGTTCCCTTAACAGCGCTGGGCTTGGCCTTGATCACCGCGTCCATAAGCGCCTTGGCGTTCTCGAAGATGTTCTCCTCGGAAAAGCTCGCCTTGCCGACGCCGGCGTGAATGATGCCGGCCTTCTCGACGCGGTACTCCACCTGGCCTGCCTTGGCCGAACCGACGGCGCCCGCGACATCCGGCGTCACGGTGCCGAGCTTCGGGTTGGGCATCAGGCCGCGGGGACCCAGGATTTTGCCCAGCCGGCCGACGACCGCCATCATGTCCGGCGTCGCGATGCACCGGTCAAAGTCGATCTCGCCCTTTTGAATACTCTCGGCAAGGTCCTCGGCGCCAACGAGGTCGGCGCCCGCGTTCTTCGCCTCTTCGGCCTTGTCGCCCTTGGCGAAGACGGCGACCCGGATCGACTTGCCACTGCCATGGGGCAGATCGACGACACCGCGCACCATCTGGTCGGCGTGGCGCGGATCGACGTTCAGGTTGACCGACAGCTCGATCGTCTCGTCAAACTTCGCCTTGGCATTTTCCTTCACCAGCTTGACCGCTTCATCCAGCGTATAGAGGTGCTCGCGGTCGACGGTCTTGGCGGCGTCGCTATGGCGTTTGCCTTCTTTCGACATGGTCTACTCCACTACCTCGACGCCCATGGAACGCGCCGAACCCTTGATGATCTCCGAAGCGCCGTCGATGTCGTTGGCGTTCAGATCCGGCATCTTGGCTTCGGCGATCTCGCGCACCTGCGCGATGGTGATCTTGCCGATGGGGTCGGTCCGCCCCGTCTCACCATTACCCTTCTCCAGCTTGGCCGCCTTCTTGATGTACCAACTTGCCGGCGGCGTCTTGGTGATGAACGAGAAGGTCCGGTCCTGATAGGCCGTGATCACGGTCGGCAGCGGCGTGCCGGGATCGTGGTCCTGGGTCGCCGCGTTGAACGCCTTGGTGAACTCGACGATGTTCAGACCACGTTGGCCCAGCGCCGGGCCGATCGGCGGCGACGGGTTGGCCTGTCCGGCCGGCACCGTCAGCTTGATGTATCCTGCGACTTTCTTCGCCATTTCTCGTCTTACCCTGTGTCCGGACCGCGCCTAACGGGGTCGGTCCATCTGTTTGTCAGGTCTTTTCGACCTGTGTGTATTCCAGTTCCACCGGCGTCGCGCGACCGAAAATCGACACCGCGACCTTCAACCTGGCGCGCTCCTCGTCGACTTCCTGAACCGTGCCGTTGAACGACGTGAACGGTCCGTCGGCGACCCTGACGGTCTCACCGATCTCATAAGTGATCGACGGACGCGGCCGTTCGACCCCCTCTTGAACCTGGCTCATGACGCGCTCGGCCTCGTGATCGGGGATCGGCGTCGGCTTTTGGCCGCTGCCCAGGAAACCCGTCACCTTCGGCGTGTTGCGCACCAAGTGCCACGTCTGATCGGTCATGTCCATGCGCACGAGGACGTAGCCCGGAAAAAACCGGCGCTCCGACGAGACTTTCTTGCCGCCGCGCATTTCGACGACCTCTTCGGACGGCACGAGGACATTTTCGAACATGTCCTCAAGGCCCTGCTGCAATGCCTGCTCCTGAATCGACTGCGCGACCTTCTTCTCGAAGCCGGAGTAGCAATGCACGATGTACCAACGGTGCGCCATGCGCTTAGTTTCCAAGTCCCAAAATCGCCTTGACGCCCCAGGCGAAGAACTGGTCGATCAAGAAGAAGAACAGCGCCACCAGCACGACCATGGCCAGCACGGTCGCGGTGGTAATCAGCGTCTCCTTGCGGGTCGGCCAGGTAACCTTGCTGGCTTCCTGGCGAACCTGACGGACAAACTCGACCGGCGATGTCTTCGCCATGAACGTCACATCCTCTACATCAACGGTGGCGCCAGGTCCTTTTCGGACCGGCGCCACCAACCCTGTCACCTGGCAGGAGTGGTAGGACTCGAACCTACAGCCCCCGGTTTTGGAGACCGGTGCTCTACCAATTGAGCTACACTCCTAAACACGGTCAGGCGTTATCTCCTACCTTACTCGACGATCTGCGCGACGACGCCGGCGCCGACGGTGCGGCCGCCTTCGCGGATCGCGAACCTCAGGCCTTCGTCCATCGCGATCGGCGCGATCAGCTCAACATCCATCGTGATGTTGTCGCCAGGCATCACCATCTCGACACCTTCAGGCAGCATCACGTGGCCCGTAACGTCCGTCGTGCGGAAGTAGAACTGCGGACGGTAGTTCGTGAAGAACGGCGTGTGACGCCCGCCCTCCTCTTTCGTCAGAACATACGTCTCGGCCTTGAACTTCGTGTGCGGCGTGATCGTGCCCGGCTTCGCCAGAACCTGGCCGCGCTCGACCTCGTCGCGCTTCGTGCCGCGCAACAGAACGCCGATGTTGTCGCCAGCCTGACCGCTGTCCAGAAGCTTGCGGAACATCTCAACACCCGTGCAAACCGTCTTCGTCGTGTCCTTGATGCCGACAATCTCAATCTCGTCGCCGACATTGACCTGGCCTCGCTCAACACGGCCCGTCACAACCGTGCCTCGACCCGAAATCGAGAACACATCCTCGATCGGCATCAGGAACGGACGGTCAACAGCGCGCTCAGGTGTCGGAATGTACGCATCGACCTCGCGCATCAGCTCAAGGATCGAGTCAGCGCCCGTCGCCTGGTCGCCGTCCTCCATCGCTGCCAACGCAGAGCCCCGAACCATCGGAATGTCGTCGCCAGGGAAGTCGTAAGACGAAAGAAGCTCGCGAACCTCCAGCTCGACAAGATCCAAAAGCTCCTCGTCGTCAACCTGATCAACCTTGTTCAGGTAAACAACGATCGCCGGAACACCAACCTGGCGCGCCAGAAGAATATGCTCGCGCGTCTGCGGCATCGGGCCATCGGCGGCACTCACAACCAAAATCGCGCCGTCCATCTGCGCAGCACCCGTGATCATGTTCTTCACGTAGTCAGCGTGACCAGGACAGTCCACATGCGCGTAGTGACGGTTCTCCGTCTCATACTCAACATGCGCCGTGTTGATCGTGATACCGCGCTCCTTCTCTTCAGGAGCCTTGTCGATCGAAGCGTAATCCGTAAACGTCGCACCACCCGTCGTCGCCAAAACCTTCGTAATCGCAGCCGTCAGCGTCGTCTTACCATGGTCAACATGACCAATCGTGCCGATGTTCACATGCGGCTTGTTACGCTCAAACTTCTCCTTCGCCAT
>JBCCIS010000077.1 GCA_039028155.1 Pseudomonadota bacterium | reverse complement strand
ATGTCGGCGACGTTCAATTCGCCGGAACATCCAACCTCCTTAAGGCCGTCGACGACACCACGGCGGTCGGCCTCGTTACGGTTTTGGCTCATCTTCCACTTGCCTTCCAGGCGTTCGATCGCGAACTCGAACCCGACGATGCTGTTCAGCATGGCGTTGACATAATCGTCGGGTGCATCGGTAACGGCCCACGGTTCGGCGCGGCCGGCTTCATGGCGGTCCGTCAGTGCTGTCACGATGTCGCGAAGGGTTTCGCGATCGTCAAGAAAACGGATGGAGCCGTGGGCATGGACGGCGACATAGTTCCAGGTCGGCACAACCTTGCCATGCTCGCGCTTGGTAGCATACCAGCCCGGGCTGACATAGGCGTCGGGTCCCTGGAACATGGCAAGCGCCGGCAAGTCAGTGTCGGTCTTTCGCCATTGCTCGTTGGCGCGCGACAGATGGCCGGTCAACGTGCCCTGATCCCCCTTGGTGTCGTCTAGCAGGATGGGCACGTGGCTCGCCTGCAGGCCATCCGCGCCCTGGGTCACCAGGGTCATCAGGTTCGTCGCACGCATTGCCGCGTGCATGGCCGCCAGATCATCCTCGCGAAACGCCGCTTGCAGGTACATCACCGTCCTCCGATCAGCTCCGTCAACCGCACGCAGGGTACTATGGGGTTGGATAGCTCTGAAGTCCGACCTCGACACCGTAGAGGAAGGCGTGCAACCTTGCGGCTGCGCTGACAACCAAGCCAGCGCTGACCTGGAGACATGACCGTGCCCAATCCTTGCCTATCGCGCCGTGCCGTCCTGGGCGGCCTGGCATCCGTCGCCGCGATGCCGGCCTTCGCGCAACTCCCGACGAGCCCGGATGTTGTCGTGGTCGGTGCCGGTGCCGCCGGACTGGCGGCGGCGCGCACCTTGCTGGAGCGCGGTCTGACGGTCGCGGTGTTGGAAGCGCGCGACCGGATCGGCGGGCGGGCCTATACGGAGTCAGAGACCTTCGGGGTGCCCTACGACCAGGGCTGTCATTGGCTGCACAACGCCTACATGAACCCGTTTGTCGGCTACGGCGAAGAGAACGGTTTCGACGTCTATCCATCGCCCGGCGGCGGCGTGACCGTTGATGGGACAGCCGAGTTGTCCGACACCGACTATGCCGCCATCGGTCAGAACTATGATGCGACGATCAACGCCATCTATGATGCCGGCCGTGAAGGGCGCGACGTCGATACCGCCTCGGTCGTGCCGGGCGATAGTCCGTGGGCGTCGTTGGTCGCCTGCTATATCGGTGGCTGGAACATGGGCAAGGATCTCGACGGTATCTCGACTCTCGACTACTGGAACAGCGAGGCGGGATCCGAGAACTGGTTCTGCAAACAGGGTTTTGGCGCGATCGTCGCTCACTATGGTCAGGGTTTGCCGGTTCAGCTCGAAACACCGGTTACCGCCATCGACTGGAGCGGCAGCGGCGTGACCGTGGAAACCGCCGGCGGCACGGTTCAGGCCAAGGCCGTCATTGTCACCGTGTCGACCGGTGTTCTGGGTGCTGACGTCATCCGCTTCACCCCGGCTCTGCCCGACGACAAGCGGGAATCGTTCCGACGCATATCCATGGGAACCTATAACCACATCGCGCTGCAGTTTTCAGAGGACATCTTCGGATTGGGCGATGACACGTACTGGGACTACAAAACCGATACGACCGATGCGGTGGGCTTCCTCACCAACATCTCCGGGACCAACCTCAACTTCGGTTATGTCGGCGGATCATTCGGACGACAGTTAATCGCCGACGGCAATGACGCTGCGGTCGCGTTCGGTCTGGATAAGCTCAAGCAACACATCGGCAACGATGTCGAAAAGGCCTTCGTCAAAGGCAACTACACCATGTGGGACAAGGACCCGTGGACCTTAGGTTCGTACGCTTCTGCCGAGCCCGGCTACTACTACATGCGCGAAACGCTGCGCCGGCCCGAAGGCAACCGCGTCTTCTTCGCCGGCGAGGCATGCGACCGGCTGCTTTGGGCGACGGCTGCCGGCGCGATGAACTCCGGCGCCGAGACGGCGAACGCGGTGGCCGATCAACTGGCCTAGATTACTGCCGCATTGCGAGAAGAACAGCCGCTCTGACGTGACTGACGATCGGCCGCCAAAAGCGAATGGCTGACATCATTCTGTTTGTTTGCCCGACCTGCGCTGTCCGTTAGGCTGATGGCACGCTCGCCTCGCGTCGTGGCGTGGGCCGGTCGCGTCGCATTGCAGGGAGTGGTCGTGCTGACCCTTGTTAACGCCAGATGACGGAAGAACAGGCGTACTTTCGGCGCAGCACGATCATCATGCTGGGTGCCGCCATTGGCGGCTTTGCGATCGAGTATGCTCTCAACCTCTTCCTCGCCCGGACCCTGACCAGCCCCGACTACGGTGACTTCAAGGTCGCCATGGCATTTCTGGCGATTGCATCGATGGCCGTGGTTGTGGGCGGTGACCGCGCCGCGCCACGCTTCCTTCCGGCGTTCCTTGAGACCGACCATCGCGGCGGTGTGTGGGATTACGTGCGGACGTTCTTGCTTGTCGCGTTCGCACTCTCGGCAGGGGTCGCCGCCGTCACGATAATGCTCAGCCTCCTGATCTATGGAGGACTCGACCCACAAGACCATCATCCCCTCGTCGTCGCGTCGCTGGTGGCCCCTTTTGCGGCAGTCGTGACGCTGCTCGGCCGCGTCTTTCTGGCGGCAAAACTGGTTGGTCTCTCCCAACTGCCCTGGCGTATCGTCTATCCACTGTTGCTGTTGGTGCTTGTCTCGATTGCGGCATTCCTGTTCGACGAACTAACGGGCGTGGACGTGCTTTGGATCGTCATGATCGTTGCGCTGATTGTCATCGTCATTCAGCTCTTCTTTTTGTTTCGTCACCAACTCATGCCCTTGCGGCGTCATCCCGACATTGCCGTACCGAAGCAATGGATCGTTGCCTCGGTTCCCATGATGCTGGTCGGTCTGCTTCAGATTGGCATGTCGCAGACGGATATCTTCATGGTCGAGCTTCTTTCGGACAGCGAGGCGGTCGTCGGCTACTTTGGTGCCGCGACGACCACGGTCTACGTCATTGTTCTGGCGCAGACTGTGGGTGTGAGCGTGATATCGCCACTGGTAACCGGTGCGCTTGCGGAGGGCGGGGATGCCGTTCGGCGGCTCCAGGAACGCGGATTCCGTCTGCTGTTCTGGCTGGTCGCCCCGCTATGCGCCGGTATCGTCGTGTTCGCGCCCTTCATCATGTCCCTGTTCGGGGTCTGCTATGTCGAGGCGACGGCGGCGCTTCAAATTCTAACTATCGGCTACGGAGTCAGCTCGGTGCTGGCCCTGTCGCCGTTGTGGTTGCAGTTCGCTGGCAAGGAGCGCGCCACGATGTGGGTGACGTTGGCGGTCTTCTTGGCGAACATTCCACTCAACGCCGTGATGGTGCCTTTGTACGATATCGACGGTGCGGCTATCAGCACGACGGTTTCGCTGTTCGTCGCGGCCGTCGTTCTGTCGGTCTTGATGCGCCGTGATATCAACGCCTCGCCCTGGCCGGTCGGGTCGGCCATCACCGGCTTGGTGATACGAAACGCCCGATGAGCCGTGGTCACGGGTCTCGCGACGGTTACTGACATGATGTGTCCCTGGTCCTCTAACGGTTTGATGGCTTGCCGGCCTCTGGTGATTGTGTTCGCATGGCCGCGGTAACGGGCAGAGAGGCGATCAATGAAAGCAGCGCGACTCCACGACGGAAAAACCGAGCTAACTGTCGAGCAGGTTGATGACCCGGTGGCGACGCCGGGCACGGTTATCATCGACGTCGAGAGTTGTTTTCTCTCGCCCTTCGTCGCCCAGATGGTCGCGGGCGAGGGCGGCTATGTCATGCCGCCGCGCCCCTTCACACCGGGCATGGATGTCATCGGCGTGATCAGCGATGTCGCCGACGATGTCGACGGATTGAAGACGGGCACGCGGGTCTATGGCGACCCGCTGTACTATTCGGCTGGTCGCGCCGGCGATGCAGACTATGGTTTCATCGGCAGTTTCGGTGTCGGTCCGGAAGCGTCACGCATGCTCGCAAAGTGGCGCGATGGCGGATATGCCGAAAAGATGCGCCTGCCGGCCGAATGTGCCGTGCCCATACCCGACGAAGTCGCGATCAAACCGGAACTTATGTGTCGCCTGGGCTGGATCGGTACCGCCTATGGCGGCTTCCTGCATGCCGGCTTGGAACCTGGCCAGGACGTGGCGATCGTCGGGGCGACCGGTGTGCTGGGCACCTCGGCGGTCCTGTTGGCGCTCGCCATGGGTGCGGGTCGTGTCTATGCGCTTGGCCGCAGGCGCGAGATTCTCGATCAGTTGGCCGCGCTCGACGACCGCGTCATCGCCGGTACCGAGTTGCCGGAAGGGGCCGCGTTCGATGTCCTGTTCTCGTCGGTCGAGGCGGCGGACGCGTCAAGTATCGAGGTTCTGTTGCCGTCGCTCAGACGGTTTGGCCAAGTGGCGATCACGGCGGCGACGGGCCAGCCGCTTCCAGTGTCTCTCGGCTGGCTCCTGGTCAACGAGGTCAGCGTCCACGGGTCCCTGTGGTTTCCGCGCTGGGCCGGCGCGCGGCTGGTCGACATGATCGCGAGCGGCCAGCTCGATCTGTCGAAGGTGACGGCGACGACCTTTTCCTTGGACGATATCGACCGGGCACTCGGCGAAACGCGCCAGCACTATGGTGGCCTCAACCACGTCGCTATCGTGGTCTAAGGTCTGGGACGCCGTCGATGACGACGGAACAGAGCTATCTGCGACGCGGTACGGTCATCATGATCGCTACCGCGGTCGGCGGCTTCGCGGCCGACTATGCGCTCAATGTCGGCGTCGCCAGCCTGTTGGCGGCGGAGGACTACGGCGACTTCAAGGTGGCGATGGCGTTCCTGAATATTTCAGCCCTTGCGGTCTTGCTGGGGGGCGACCGTGCGGCGCCACGGTTTCTGGCGAGCTGGCTTGAGTCCGACGACGGCAATGGCGTGTGGGAGTATGCCAGGCTCTATCTTCTGATCATGCTAGGCCTCTCGGTGTTGCTGATCGCGGCGACGTTCGTCGTGAGCTGGTTGCACTTTGGTCCGACCGATCTGGCTAACCGGCATCCGTTGATCGTCGCGGCGGTCATCATCCCGCTGGCGGCGGCGTCGACCTTGCTGGGGCGGGTGTTCCAGGCGGCCAAACGGATCGATCTTGCCAACCTGCCATGGCGGGTCGGTTTTCCCCTGGCCAAGCTCTCGTTGGTGCTGGTGGTCGCCTACGTCGTTGGCGAGATGACGGATATCAATGTGCTGTGGCTGGCCTTTGTCACGGCTGTCCTGCTGCTGACCTTCCAAATTGTCTGCCTGCGCCGCTTGGGGCTGGTGCCAGTGCGCCGCGACCACGATCGCGCCGCGCCGCGGGCATGGCTTGCCGCGTCGATCCCGATGATGCTGGTCACGCTGATCGTAATCGGCATCAACCAAGTCGACATCTTCGTGCTGGAGCTCATCGCGGACGAACGGGATGTCGGCTATTTCGGCGCCGTTTCGACCACCGTGCACGTCATCTATCTGGCACAAACGGCGACGGTCGGGTTGCTCTCGCCGCTGATCTCAAAGGCGCTGGACGATGGACAAAGCGCGATTGGTGGTCTCCATACTCGCGGCTTTCGCCTGCTCATCTGCCTCACCGTTCCCCTATCCATAGGCGTTGCCGTGTTCGCGTCGTCGATCCTGTCCCTGTTCGGATCGGTCTATGTCGTCGCCACCGATGCGCTGTTGATTCTGACGGCGGGCTTTTTCGTCAGTACGGTTCTTGGCCTCTCGGCCATTTGGCTTCAGTATTCCGGCAACGAGCGATTGGTCATGTGGGTCATGCTGGGTGCGCTGGTGTCGAACATCGTTCTCAATTTCATCCTGATTCCAATCTACGGCATCAACGGCGCGGCCGCCGGCACGACCGTGGTGCTTGTCGCCATGAGCCTGACGCTTTGTCTCATGATGCGCCGCCAGATCGGTGTGTCGCCGTGGCCTGTCGGCGCCGCGTTGCTGGGTTTGTTCCGACGCGGTGGGCCCTGATCCATGCCGATCGATCAGGAGTGGCTCGACCAGGTCAAGGAAGAAGCGCTGGATCCGGACCTGCCGATCATCGATCCCCATCATCATCTCTGGGACTACCCGCGCGACCGTTACATGCTGGACGAGCTTTTGGCCGACATCGACAGCGGTCACAACATCGTCGCGACGGTCTATGTGGAGGCATCGTCCATGTACCGCGCCGACGCCCCCGAGCACCTGGCGCCGGTCGGCGAGACGGAGTTCGCCAACGGGATCGGCGCCCAGGGCGCCAGCGGCAGCTATGGCGACATACGGCCGTGCAAGGGCATTGTCAGCTTCGCCGACCTGACGCTGGGCGCCGCTGTCGACGAGGTCCTGGAGGCCCATCTCGCCGTGGCGCCGGACCGTCTTCGGGGTATTCGTCATTCGGTCGCCTGGGACAGCAACGAATCCATCATCGGCTACAAAAACTCTCCGGAAGGTCTGATGGCCGACGCGAGATTCCGGGAAGGTTTTTCCCGGCTAAGAGCACATGACCTGACGTTCGACGCCTGGCTTTACCACCCGCAGGTCCCTGAACTGACGGCGTTGGCGAGAGCAGAGCCCGATGTGACGATCATCTTCGACCATTTCGGTGGTCCTCTCGGTATCGGCTCCTATGAAGGCAGGCGTGACGAGGTCTTCGCGCAATGGAAAGTCGATATCGCCGCGTTGGCAGGGTGTCCCAATGTGGTCGCCAAAATCGGCGGCCTGTGGATGGCGCTTAACGGCTATGATTGGCAGCAAGGAGACAAACCGCCGGCATCGTCAGATCTGGCCGAGGCAAGCCGTGACTGGTTCCTGCACACCATCGATCTCTTCGGCCCCTACCGCTGCATGTTCGAAAGCAACTTCCCTGTCGACAAGGTGTCGTGTTCCTATGGCGTCATGTGGAACGCTTTCAAACGCATGGCCGAAGGTTTTTCGGCAGATGAAAGGCGCGCGATCTTTCACGACACCGCGGCGCGTGTCTACCGGCTGGACTGATGACGGGCGAGAGCCTGCGCCCTGACGGTGACGACGCCACGGACGCGCCGGGTCTGACGCTGCGCGCGCTCAGGATCTTCATGGCGGTCGAAGAGGCGGGGTCATTGACCGCCGCGGCGGCGCGTATCGGCGCCAGTCCATCGACGGTGTCGCAACAGATTTCCAATCTCGAACGGTCGGTCGGCGCGCGCGTCTTCGATCGATCGGCCAAGCCGGTCGCGCTGACGCCGGTCGGCCTGCTGTTGCGCCGTCACGCCCACCGCATCCTCGAAGCGGTGAGCGAGGCGCGTACCGAATTGATGGAACTGAGCCTTGCCGCGCTGCCGGAACTGCGGCTTGCGATCATCGATGACCTCGACGCCTCGATCACACCCGATCTGGTCGGCCATCTGCAGGAGCTCTATCCCAAGTGCCTGTTCTCCGCGACCTCAGGCGGCTCGGACGGGGTCAATCAAGCGCTCCAAGCGCGGGCAGCCGACATCGCCGTCAGCGCCGAGGCGCCAAACAGTATCGACGGGTTTGATTTACACCCTCTGTTGCAGGAGCCGTTTATCATCGCCACCGCGCCAGGCGCTGTCGAACGGGGCCACGACGTACTTGGCCAATTGATGGCGCGACCCTATGTCCACTTCAGTCCGGCCATGCCCATGGGGCGCGCCATCGCGCGGCACCTGAGGCGCCTCAAGCTCGATCCGCCACAACGCTATTCGTTCAACGTGTCGCGCTCGGTCTTCGCCATGGTGCGCAACTGTCAGGGCTGGACGATCACGACGCCGCTGTCGGTCCTGGACAGCGAACGCTTCCCGCCGGAACTTGACGTCATGCCCCTGCCATTCTCCGGCTTCTCGCGAACCATCTCGTTGATTGCGCGCCGCGACGAACTCGGCAAGCTGCCGGAGAAACTTGCCCGACTCTGTCGCCAGCTCATCGAAGAACGATTGCGCGCGCGGTTTCTGGAGATCGCGCCATGGGCGGAAGCGGACTTCCGTATGCTCGGCGACCAGGCCGCCGCTAGAGCGGATCATGGTTAGGTGGAACCGGTTGACGGTTCCACCTAACCATGTGAATCCGCTCGCCATCTATGAGTAGAGCAGATTCACCTGTCTTGATGTCATCGCGAAGCGATTCCATCAAAACAGGATCTGCTCTAACTCGCCTTCATCTGCTTGGGCGGCAGAAGAATGTTGAAGCGTTCGCGGATGCGGGCGTCGACCGCCGGTTCGATATAGGTCGGATAGTTTTCCGCCAGGATCTCGCGGGCCTTTTCGTTCGCCTTTGACCAGATGTCCGGTGCGCCGGCCTCGGCCCAGGTCACCGGCGCGTCCCGGTCGGCGAGTGTCGGGTAGAAGTAGTCACGCTGCATGGCGGCCATGGTGTGGGCACCGCCCAGGAAGTGGCCTTCGCCGGTAACCGCCTCGCGAATGGCGTCGAAGCCCAGCGTCTCGTCGTCGATCTCGATGCCGCGCACGGCGCGGTTCATGTGGCTGAGCATTTCGTCATCCAGCACGAAGGCTTCATAGGACGCGCCCAGCAGGCTCGCCATCATGCCGGCGGACTCATAGATCATGTTGGCGCCGGCGAGACCGGCGGCCAGCGCCGACATGCTTTTTTCCGCGCCCATCTGGGCGTCGACCGCCTTGGCGTCGGCCATGGACGACGCGACGCCGGTCGGCAGGCCGAGCCAGTTGCCGATTTGCGCCGACGCCGCGTTCATCACCGAGATCTCGCCACCGCTGCCGGAGAACGCGCCGGTCCTGAGGTCGATCACGAAGGGCCAGTTGGAAAAGATCACCGGATGGCCGGGCGCGAACAGGTTGACCATGACCAGCGCGGCCAGCGTCTCGGCCGTGGTCTGGGCCAGCATGCCGGCCAGTGTCGCCGGCGCCGTCGCGCCGGACTGCGCGGCGATAATGGTGTTGATCGGCATGCCGTGACGGATCGCGGCCAGCGTCACGTCAAACGCGTCCTCGCCGTAACGCAGCGGCGAGATGACCGGGCTGATATGGGCCTTGCAGAACGGCCGCTCGCGAAAACGCCCTTCGCCGCCCAGCACCATGTCGAACATCGCGACAATCGGATCGACATAGTCGCCGATGGTGAAACTGCTGCCGACCGGTTTGGTGGTGCCGGCGGCCAGCGCATAGGCGGTGTTGATGTCGAGATCCAGGTTGTCCGGCACGTCGGTCGCCACGCAGCAGCGGGTAAACCAGCTGATGTTGGTCAGCGTATCGACCAGTCGCGTGAAGTCGTAGAGGTCGACCAGGGTCGAGGGACGATAAAGCCCGCTGTCCAGGTCAAGTGTTTGCACGGCGGCACCTCCGGTCCCATAGAACACGCGGTCGCCGCCGATCTCAAAGTCATGGCGGCTATCGCGGCCGTGAAACACGAAGGACTTTGCCGCACCGTCGATGATGTCCTCGATCATGGCTTGCGGGAACGACAAGCGGCCGAGCGCGTTGACTCGCGCGCCACCCTCAAGGGCTTTCTCATGCAGTGCCGCCGGCACCTCGGCCATGCCGATCTCGTCCAAGATGCGGATTGCCGTTTGATAGACCGCCCGCAATCCATCGTCGGTCAGGGGCCGGTACTGGCCGCCTTTCTGGCCCGGCGGGCAGGGATTGATCTCCGGCTGGGCGGCGGTTCGTGCGGCGACCCGCGCGGCGCGGCCACGCCGTCCCGCTCTCGGTTCTTCTGATGACATGGCAGGTTGTTACTCCCGTCCACGTTCGTCTCTCCAATGGTGATTTTTGCACGATTCCGGTCGGCCGCAACGACTCAGAATTGGCGCTTCGAGAAAACCGAAGCAGCGGGTCAGAATCGCCGAACCCGATTGACCTTGCCGCGGCCGCCGATTAGCGCTCAAAGGGCGTGTTTAAGGGAGGAAAGCGCGGTGAAAACACATGCGCGGGTGGTGGTGATCGGCGGCGGTATCGGCGGGTGCAGCACGCTTTACCACCTGACCAAGGAAGGCTGGGATGATGTCGTGCTGGTCGAGCGCGACGAGCTGACCTCCGGCTCGACGTGGCACGCGGCGGCGCAGGTGACGCAGTTCGGCGCCGTGCAGGTCATGGTTGGCCTCAAACGGTATTCGACGCGGCTCTATGCGGAGCTGGCCGCCGATCCGGATTTCCCGATCACCTATCACATCACCGGCGGCATCCGCCTGGCCCACACCCAGGATCATATCGACGGCTACAACCACTTCATCGGCATGGCCAAGGGCATGGGCGTCGACTTCGAGCTGTTGCCGGCCGATGAGTGCGGGCGTCGCCATCCGCTGATGAAGCCCGACGGCTTGATGGGCGCGCTGTGGGATCCGGTCGACGGCGATATCGACCCCAGCGGCCTAACCCAAGCGCTGGCGCGCGGCGCGCGCAACGCGGGCGCTGAGGTCTACCGCTTCAATCCGGTCGAGGCGATCGACCGCAAGGCCAACGGCGAATGGGTCGTCCACACAAAGGACGGCGACATCACGTGTGACAAGATCGTCAACGCCACGGGCTACCGTGTCAACGAGGTCGGCGCCATGATCGGCGTGACCCACCCGGTGATGTCGATGGAGCATCAGTACTTCGTCACCGAGGAGATCCCCGAGCTCGCCGCCATGGACCGCCGCGTGCCGATCATCCGTGACCCCGGCGACGACTTTTACAGCCGCCAGGAACGCACGGGCCTGTTGGTCGGCATCTACGAACAGGGCTGCAAGACCTGGGGGCTCGACGGCATCTCGCCCGATTTCACGATGTCGCTGTGTCCTGATGATCTCGACCGCCTGCTCGACAACATGGACCGCGTCTTCCAGCGCCTGCCGGTGCTGGCCGAGACCGGCATCAAGCGCAACATCAACGGCCCGATCACCTATTCGGCCGACGGTCTGCCCCTGATCGGCAAGATACCCGGCGTCGAGAACGCGTATGCGTGTCTCGGCCTGCGCGCCGGTATCGGCGAGGGCGGTGGTCACGGCAAGTTACTGGCAGAGATCATCGTCCACGGCGAGGCGGAATGGGACACCTGGGCGCTCGATCCGCGCCGTTTCACCGGTCACGCCGACATCGAATACACGACGGCGATCGCGATCGAGGATTACCAGAACGAGTTCCGGTTCCACATGCCCGACGAGCACCGGCCTGCCGGCCGGCCCGCGAAGACAACGCCGCTTACACCGGTGCTGGAGGAGGCCCGTGCGGAGTTCGGCGTCATCAACGGCTGGGAACGCGCGCTCTATTACCGGCCCGACGATCCCGCGTTCCGCCACCTGCCGAGCTTCCGCCACACCACCTGGTTTGACGTGGTGGCCGCCGAGTGCAAGGCGGTGCGCGAACGCGTGGGCGTGATGGAAATCAGTGGCTTCACGCGCTTCGAGCTGGCGGGACCGGACGCCGCGGCCTATCTGGACCGGCTCAGCACCAACCGGCTGCCCAAGGTCGGGCGCGTCGGCCTCGCCTATTTCTGCAACGAGAGGGGTCATGTGGTCGGCGAGGCAACCGTGAACCGCCTGGCCGTGGACCGCTTCTGGCTGTTGAGCGCGGCGCCCGCCGAGTATCACGACTGGGACTGGCTGAACCAGAACCTCGCTGGCGAGGACGTCACGCTGACAAACCTGACGGCAAGCCACCAGTGTCTGGCGGTCGCCGGGCCGCGTTCGCGCGAACTCCTAGCACGTCTCACCGACGCCGATTTGTCGAACCGGGCGTTCCCATGGCTGAGTGCGCAGACGGTCGATGTCGGTCCGTGCGAGGCCGAGGTCATGCGCGTCGGTTTCACAGGCGAGCTTGCCTGGGAAATCCATATGCCCGCCGGGCACGAGCGTGCGGTCTACGACCGCGTCGTCGCGGCGGGTGCGGACCTGGGTCTCGTCCACTTCGGTTCACTCGCCAACGAGGCGATGCGGCTTGAGAAGTGCTACCGTCATTGGAAGGCGGACCTGATCACCGAACGCACGCCGCTGGAGACCTGTCTCGAGCGGTTCGTCCGGTTCGACAAGGGCGAGTTCATCGGCCGTGCGGCACTGCTGCAGCAAAAACAGGAGGGTGTCGGCAGCCGGTTCGTACCCATGGTTATCGATTGCGACATCGCCTCGGCCCGTGCCGGCGATCCCATCTATGACGGCGATCGGTTGTTGGGCGCGGTGACGTCGGCGGGCTACGGCTTCACGGTCGACAAGAACATCGCGATGGGGTTTCTGCCTGTCGACAGGGCCGAGGCTGGCACAAAGCTAGAGATCCAGATCATCGGCACGCGCTATCCGGCCACGGTTGTCGCCGAGCCGATCTTCGATCCGGCAAACGAGCGACCGCGCGCTTAACGGGGAAGGCACAATGGAACACTTCAAACGGGCGGCGCGGGAACCGGAAGCCGACGATGTCGCGGTCAAGGCGACGGTGGCATCGATGCTGGACGATATCCGCGCGCGCGGCGAGGCGGCGGTCGCGCAGTACGCGGAGAAGTTCGATGGGCGTGGCGGTGACTTCGTGCTGTCCGATGATAAACGCCAGAAGTTGATCGCGAGCGTTCCGGAGACAGTCAAGGACGACATCCGTTTCGCCCACGACCAGGTGCGCCGGTTCGCCGAGGCCCAGCGTGACAGCCTGCACGGCTTCGAGATCGAAACCGCGCCAGGGGTCAAGCTCGGTCAGCGTCTGGTGCCGGTCGATTGCGCCGGCTGCTACGTACCCGGCGGACGTTATGCCCACGCGGCATCGGCGATCATGAGCGTGACGACGGCCAAGGTCGCGGACGTGCCGACGGTGATCGCCAGCTCACCGCCTCGCGGCGATGCCATCGATCCGGCCGTCGCCTTCGCGATGGACCTGGCCGGCGCGGATATGATCCTGGAAATGGGCGGCGTCCACGCGATCGCGACCATGGCCATTGGCCTCTATGGCTGCCGCCCGGCGGACATCCTCGCCGGTCCCGGCAACGCCTATGTGGCGGAGGCCAAGCGTCTCTTGTTCGGCGAGGTCGGCATCGACCTCTTCGCCGGGCCGACCGAGTCGGCGATCATCGCCGATGACACCGCCGACCCCATGACCATCGCCGTCGACCTGGTGTCCCAGGCCGAACACGGGCCGAACTCGCCGGTCTGGCTCTTCACAACATCGCGCGCGATCGCCGAGACGGTCACGCGTATCCTGCCCGACGTCGCCAACGACATGCCCGAACCGCAGGTGGTGCACGATGCCTGGCGCGACTATGGCGAGATCATCGTCTGTGACAGCCGCGAGGAAACCTGCGAAGTCGCCGACCGCTATGCGCCGGAGCACCTGCAGGTGATCGCCGAGGACCTCGCCTGGTGGCGCGACAATCTGCGCTGTTACGGCTCGTTGTTCCTGGGTGAGGGCAGCACGGTGACCCATGGCGACAAATGCTCGGGCACCAACCACATCCTGCCGACCCGTCGCGCGGCGCGGTACACCGGCGGGCTGAATGTGCAGAAGTTCTTGAAGGTCCTCACCTATCAAGAGCTTGATGAAGCGGCCAACCTAACCTTTAGCGCGGCGGGGTCGCGGATCTCGCGCATCGAAGGCATGGAGGGCCATGCGCGGGCCTGCGATTGGCGCCTGCGCAAGTACTACCCCGGCCAGAACTGGGAGTTCGATGTCTACGAGCAGAAACGCTATGAGTGAGGCGCCACCGCGGCGTTTCACCAAATCGTTCACGCAGCAGGAGCCGATACCCGAAGCCGGTATCACGCGCGCGATGGAGGTCCTGCAATCGGGCCGGCTGCATCGTTACAACACTGATCCCGGCGAAATTTCCGAAGCCTCCAAGCTGGAAACCGCCTATGCGGCCTATCAGGGTGCCGACTACTGTGTGGCCTGCACGTCCGGCGGCTACGCGCTGCACATCGCCATGCGTTCGGCGGGTCTCAAGCCGGGCGACAAGGTGCTCGCCAATGCCTACACCCTGGCGCCGGTGCCGGGCGCCATTCACGCCGCCGGTGGCGTGCCGGTCTTGGTCGACATCGACGCCGACTACCACATCGACCTCGATGACCTGAAGACGAAGGCTGAGGCCAGCGGCGCTCGCTATCTGTTGCTCTCCCACATGCGCGGCCATATCGGCGACATGGCGGCGATCGTCGCC
Organism: Pseudomonadota bacterium; assembly: GCA_039028155.1. Taxonomy (NCBI): domain Bacteria; kingdom Pseudomonadati; phylum Pseudomonadota; species Pseudomonadota bacterium. The sequence continues at coordinate 2,370 of JBCCIS010000077.1, read as the reverse complement.
ATCTGTGAGCAATTCGGCATCATCATGATCGAAGACTGCGCCCACACCATGGGCGCGCTTTGGGACGGCACGCGCTCCGGCAATTTTGGCGCGGTCGCCTGTTTCAGTGCGCAAACCTATAAGCACATCAATGCAGGTGAGGGCGGCTTACTGACAACCAATGATCCGGAACTCGCCGCCCGCGCCGTTGTCCACTCCGGCTCCTACATGCTCTACGAGCGCCACGGCGCGAGGCCGCCGGAGGACGTGTTTCAGAAAGTACGGCTGGAGACGGCCAATTTCAGCGGCCGCATGGACAACCTGCGCGCCGCGATACTGAACGCGCAGCTGGGCGATCTCGACCATCAGGTCACCCGCTGGAACGCACGCTATCGGGTTTTGGAGGCGGGCCTGCGCAACGTGCCTGGCCTGCATTTGCCGGAGCGTGACAAGCGCGAACACTACGTCGGCAGCTCGATCCAATTCTTCGCCGAGGGCCTGCCGCGCGATCAGGTGCCGGTGCTGGTTGCCAGCTGCCTCGATCGTGGCGTCGAGCTCAAGTGGTTCGGCGACGACGAACCCCGCGGCTTCACCAGCCGCTACGACAGCTGGCACTATCTGGGCGACCAGCCGGCCTTGCCGAAGACGTTGGCGGTGTTGTCGAAGACGTGCGACATGCGGGTGCCCTTGACCTTCGACGAGGACGATTGCCGATTGATCGTCGAGATCATTGCAGAGGAAATGGCCAACCTGACATGACGCAGACATTCGTGTCCCATCTGGAATGCTCGATGACCGGCGAGCGCTACGAGGCCGGTCAAGTCCACGGCCTTTCCAAGGTCGGTCGACCACTATTGGTTCGCTACGATCTCGAAGCGTTGTCCGCGGCCGTTTCGAAGGACGACATCGCGGTATCCGATGCACCGGGTTTCTGGCGCTACGCCCCGTTTCTGCCTGTCACAAAGCCTGAAAACCGTGTGTCGCTGGGTGAAGTCATGACGCCACTGATCCCGCTGGATCGCTCGGCGCCTGGCTTGGGCGCCGAACCGGGCAGGGCGATCGTCAAGGACGAGGGCCGCCTGCCGACCGGGTCGTTCAAGGCGCGCGGACTGTGCCTCGCCGTATCGATGGCGAAGGAGTTCGGTCTGGAGCACATCGCGATCCCGACCAACGGCAATGCCGGCGCGGCCCTGGCCGCCTATGCCCGGCGCGCCGGGCAGCGCGCGACGGTCTTTTGTCCCGCCGACACGCCAGACATCAACGTTCGCGAGATCCAGCAGCAGGGCGCGGAAGTCTGGAAGGTCAACGGTCTGATCAACGATTGCGGCCGGATTGTCGGCGAGGGCAAGGAGGCGGTCGGCTGGTTCGACGTGTCGACTCTGAAGGAGCCCTATCGAATCGAAGGCAAGAAGACCATGGGCCTGGAGCTAGCCGAGCAGATGGGCTGGAAGCTGCCCGACGTGATCTTCTATCCGACCGGTGGCGGCACCGGCTTGATCGGCATGTGGAAGGCCTTTCACGAACTCAAAGCGATGGGCTGGATAGACGGGCCGCTGCCACGCATGGTCGCCGTCCAGGCCGAAGGCTGCGCGCCCATTGTGCGGGCCTGGGAGGCCGGCGAGGAACACGCGCCGCTGTGGGAAGACGCCCACACGGTCGCTGCCGGCATCCGCGTGCCGATCGCCGTCGGTGATTTCCTGATCATTCGCGCCGTCAACGAATCCGGTGGTTTCGCCGTGGCCTTGCCCGATGAGGAGATCCTCGCCGTCCGCGACAAGGTTGCCACCGAAGACGGTCTGCTGCTGTGTCCGGAAGGTGCGGCAACGGTCGCGGCCTATGCCAGGGCGCTCGCCGAGGGCAAGGTGAAGCCGGGCGAGACCGCCGTTCTCTATAATTGCGCGACGGGCCTGAAGTATCCGATGGCGCCGGTCGAGCGTGCGTTGGACAAGGATGCCGCCATCGACTACGCGCGCTTCGCTGCCTCATAACGACTCGATGATCGGGTTTCGTCCACGCTAGGTTGTCGGCCAATCCTCTGCAACGCCTTGGAATCGCTGCGTTTTTGTGAAACGCGAACACGCGATATGAATCTGCGATAAGATGTTCGCAAGGCACTTGGCAGCAAGAGCGGATCGCGATTAATCAGAGCCGCTCAGCGGCACTGATTGATTGCGTGAATCCGCTCTTGATCAGATGGCTGGAGTCGATTCACGTATCCTATCTGGATCGCAAGCGATTCAGATAGGATATGATCTGCTCTAGGGGGCAACAGGTGTCCGATTGAGTTTGGCGAGCGCAGCATATCCGCCAGGCGTTTTATCGGCACAAAGACCGGTCCAACGTGGAAACTGTCTTGGCGGTGTATCGATGGGGATGCACGCCATGATACGT
>JBCCIS010000076.1 GCA_039028155.1 Pseudomonadota bacterium | reverse complement strand
GCATTTTTAGTTTTCCTTAAAATGTCTGCCTATTTATCTCGTTTGTAACGACTGCGTTTCAAGGCCAGATTGAAACACGAAGCAACACACGCCTGTCGCCGGCCAAGCCCGGAGGCGGGTTTGGCCAAAGGAGAAGCGAGATGCTCAAGAGCCTGCGATCCCTTTACCGCCGCGACCCCAGCGTACGCGAACTGCGCCAACTCGACCGGTCAATGCTTGACGACATCGGCATGGAGCGGGTCGGTAAGCCGGTCAACACGGGCAGCGACGCCCTTCTGTTGATCCATCACGGACCCTTCCAGCGCTAACAGCCGGATCCGAGGGCGTCATGATCAGGGAGACCGCCGGGCGGATCGGTCTGACCGGCGGTCTCGCCAAGGTCCCTGTTGACCGGGTCTGGCTTGCGACGTTCGTCCTGCTGGCGACGGTCATCGCGTTTTCGCCGGCGCAAGGATGGTCGTCCCTCGGCTTTTTGTTCGAAAGCTGGCTTCTGGTCGCCCCGTTTGTCGTCGTCTCGTCGCTGCTCTCCGCGAGCGTCGCGGCGACCGGGCTTGACCGGCGCCTCAGCGCCGTTCTCAAACGCAATGTCGTCAAGGCGACGCTGCTGGCCGCGATATTCGGCGCGCTGTCGCCGTTTTGCTCGGTCAGCGTCATCCCGATCGCCGCTGCCTTGTTGGCGGCCGGCGTTCCGCTGGCACCGGTCATGGCGTTCTGGGTCGGCTCGCCCCTGATCGATCCGGAGATGTTCGTCCTAACAGTCGGCGTTATCGACCTGCCGTTTGCCAGCGCCCGCACGGTCACGGCGATCCTGTCGGGACTGTTCGCTGGTTTCGCGACGCTTGCCGTCGCGAAGCTCTCGTTCATCGCGAAACCGCTGCGCGACAACGTGCCGTTCGACAAGCTGGGCAGCGTCTATGGTTCGTGCGGTCATGCCGGCGATGCCGATGCGCCGATCGACTGGGCCTTTTGGCGCGACCGCGCGCGCCTTATCCGCCTGCGTGATCAGGCCTGGTCAATCGCCCGCTTCATGATCAAGTGGCTCACGCTTGCCTTCGTCATCGAGAGCCTCTTGATCGCCTGGGTGCCAGCCGCCGATGTCGCGGCGACACTGGGCGGCGATGAGTGGTGGGTGATCCCGATGAGCGCGGCTGTCGGCATGCCGACTTATCTGAACGGCTACGCCGCAATCCCGACCATCAACGGCCTGCTCGAACTGGGCATGGAGCCCGGCGCCGCGCTGGCCTTCATGATCGCTGGCGAAGTGACCAGCTTGCCGACGGCGATGTCCGTCTTCGTCATCGTCAAGCGCCGCACCTTCTTCTGGTATCTCGCACTCGGCGCCATGGCGGCGGTCGCCATGGGCTATCTCTACCGTTTCTGGCTTACGGTCATGTAAGCGGACTGAACCTGAGCAGGCCGTCGCGTTCAAGCTGTTCGACCAGCGTGACCTCCCAGGCAATGTAGTCGCGGTCCGCCTGGGCGGGATCGTCAATGAGTTCGGCGGGCGGATGGTAACAATCGTCCATCGCCGTCAGCATACCCTCCAACCCCGACGCCACGGCACCACCACCGGCACGCCACGCGTCAAGGCCGCTGGCCAGAACGGACGCGTCATCGCGCCCCTTCCGCTGCAGGTCAGCGACCGCATAGGCGGCCAGCGCGCCCGCACGATCGTCCATGACGACGATAGGTCGGTTATCCGGGAGTTTCTTAAGTGCCTCTTCAAGACGCGAACGCAAGGTCCAAAGCGCCCCCGCGGCATGGCCCCTGAAGAACGTCAGACTATGGGAAAGATCGAGTATCGTGACATCGCCTTCCCGGCCCAGAACATCCGAGACAACAACACCCGGCACCGTGGGAGGTACGACCGGCAGCGGCACCGGGCCGGTCTCCAGGTCCACGCCTTGAAGGGCGTCCTGCAAGACCGCGACACGTGGATGTCCCATTTGCTTGAGCCAGCTTGCCGTCATGTTCGCGCGCACGCCGGTATCGTCGATCAACACGATGCGCCCGTCGCGCACGGCGATCCAATCGTCGGCGCCTTGTACCAACTGGCCGCCGGGCGCCGAGACAGAGCCCGGCAGGTGGCCCGCGTTGAACTCGGAAGGCGAGCGAACGTCGAGACAATAGAGCGTCTTTTGCTTGCTCTCCTGAAGCCAGGCGTTCAACACGTCGTGGTCAATGCTCTCGACGCCGCTTCGCTCAGCAAGCCGGCCCGCGGCTGCCGCCGACCAAGCAACAGCCTTATTGGAGACGTCGCCGTGGTTCCGGTCGGCGCCGTGCTCCAGCGACAAACCCGCCTGCTCCCAACCGATGGTGCCATTCAGCAACGCGAAGACAGGATTGGGTACACCGGCATTCACCAGTGACTGACAGCCGATGATCGAGCGCGTACGTCCCGCGCAGTTAACGATCACGGTGGTCGAAGGATCAGGCGCCAGATCCCTGACGCGATAGGCAAGCTCAGCGCCCGGACAATCGACGCCGCCGGGGATGTTGAAGTCGGTGTATTCGTCCCACGGTCTGCTATCGAGAATGATCAGGTCGTCGCCTGCATCGACACGCGCTTTGACTTCGGCTGCTTCGAGGAACGGGGTGGCGCAGGTTTGGTCGACGACCTCGCCAAGCGTCTTGCCGGGCACGTTTAGGCCCGTCCAAACGTGATAGCCCGCGTCGGCCCACGCGGGCATGCCACCATCCAGGGTGACAACGTCGTGGTAACCGAGCGCCTCCGCCACCGGTGCGGCGCGTTCGGCCAGCCCTTCCCCACCGTCACACAAGACCAGGCGCGTGGCGCGGCACGGCGCGCGGCGCGACAGTTCCAGTTCCAGACACGACAGGGCGATCTGACTGGCGGTCAGAATGTGACCATCGGCAAACAGACGTTCTTCGCGCACGTCGACCAGGGCAATCTCGCCACCCGCCTCAAGCGCTGCGCGCAGCGTCGCCGCACCAACGGATGAGACCGGCACTAGTCGAGCGCCACGTCGAACTGACGATAGGCGCCGGTTTCCTTGTCATAGAGCGTGCGGTCTTTGAGTTTGGCGAAGCACAGGCCATAAAGATGCAGGTGCATGTTGCGCTCGCCTTCGGCCATGTGGATCGAGTGAAAATCCTCCGGCATCATCGCGACGCCGGTACCCGGACCGACGCGGACCTCTTCGCGCAACGCGGGTGGGGTGCCGCCCTCAGGGTCGGCGTCATAGAGGCGATTGAGTTCGTTACCCTCGATGCCCACGACCACCGCCCAGGTCGTGTGATCGTGCGGCGGCACATCGACGGTCTGGTCGGCCACCTCGATATAGAGTTCAAAACGGCCGTCATCGTCGACAGACAGCACGTCAAAGAACTCACCGTTGTGCTCCGGCGCCAGCGGGAAATCCTCGTCAGGGAACAGACCGCGCTGCCGCCCCAGTTTGATCAGGCGTTGCTTGATCTGCTCGAGTGACTCGCGGTTGACGCCGTTTTGGGCCTCGATGGCGCGGATATCATCGAGCGCCTCACCGATGGCCTTGCTTCGCGCATCCTGGATCGACATCGCGTTTCCTCCTCCTACCAGTGGCCACGTCCATCAATTGGCCATATATCCACCAAGGTGTCACCGTCGACGACATGATAGGCGTCGTAGAGGCTGATGGTCGGGTCGCAGTGGGGCGCGATGCACTCGACCGCCGCGCCCAGACCAAGCGCATCGGCTCCATTGGCAAACGTGATGCGTCCGTGCTCGTCGCCCATGAAGCTGTACGTCGCCCCCTGCGGCGCGCCACAGGCAATGACCGGATCGCCGAAACCGACCGAAAAGGCTTTGAGCCCGGCGTCCGTGGTCACAAACCCGGGATGGCTTCGACTGATCACGCTGGTGCGCACAAAGACCGACGTCTCGAACGTACCGGTGCCGCCACCGCGCAGGTCGCATGCATTGTAGATCGTATCCATGACGATGTAGGAACCGGCCTGGATCTCTGTGAAGACGCCGCGGGCACTGTCGAGATCGTGGGTTCCGGTGCCGCCACCCGACACGATCTCCGGCGTCAGGCCTATGCCAACCAGTGAGGCGCAGACCGCTTGCAAGTGCGCCATGCGGTCATCGGCTTCCTGCCGTCTGGCGTGATAGTCGGTGGTCGCCTGGGCGCTGCCGTCATAGGCCTGCAAACCCTTAAACCTGAGCGAGGCGTGTCCAGCGATGCGTTTCGCAAGATCCACCGCGTCATCCAGTTCGACGACGCCGGTCCGCTCGCTGCCCACCTCGACATCGATAAGGATACCAAGCGGTCGCTCGGGCGATAGAGCCGCCGCCAGCGCATCGACGTTCTCGCCATCGTCGACAATGACCATCAGACCTTGGGCCCGTTCGTTAAGCGCGACGAGCCGGGCGATCTTGTCGTCGGTGACAACGGTCGACGTCAGCAAGACGCCTGGAATGCCGGCGGCAACCAACACCTCGGCCTCGCCAAGCGTCGCGCAACAATTGCCGAGCGCCCCGGCGGCGACCTGACGCTTGGCGATTTCGCTGCACTTGTGGGTCTTGGCGTGTGGCCTGAGCTCAAGCCCAGCCTGTTTCGCCCACGCGGCCATGTCGGCGAGATTGCGCTCAAAGGCCGGCAGATCGAGCAGCAAGGCCGGTGTCGAAAGCTTCGCGCGCGAACCGGGTTGTCCAACGCGCCCTGCGTTGGGTCGCGCGTCAAGGGCCGGCCGTAGCTCCGTAATGGTCATAGGGTGTTCCTGGTCGAGGGTGGGTATGACAGAATTCCAGAACTGTCACCGTGGGACAACCGGGACTATGCCGACAATCGATCAGAACCACGACGTCTTTCTTGTGATCGATGTTCAGAACGACTTCTGCGAAGGCGGCGCGCTGGCGGTCCCGGACGGTGACGCGGTCGTGCCCATCATCAACCGGACCGCCCCATCGTTCGACCACCAGGTGCTGTCCCAGGATTGGCACCCACCCGGCCACGCGACGTTTGCGTCGTCACACCTGGGGCGCCAACCGTTCGAGACCATCGAGATGCCCTATGGGCCACAGACCCTGTGGCCCGATCATTGCGTTCAGGAAACCCCTGGCGCTGCGTTTCACGGGGATCTTGACCTGCCGGGCGCGGAATTGATCGTGCGCAAAGGCCACAACAGCGACATCGATTCCTATTCCGCGTTCTTCGAGAACGATCACACGACACCGACAGGTTTGGCCGGCTACCTGCGCGAACGCGGTTTCAGACGCGTCTTTTTGGCCGGCCTAGCCTTCGATTTCTGTGTTCAGTTCTCAGCTCTCGACGCGGTCGCACAGGGTTTCGACACGTTCGTGCTGACCGATGCCTGCCGTTCAATCGACCTGGAGGGCTCACATGCCTTGGCGCTTGATGCCAAGCAAGCGGCGGGCATCCATCTGACGACCTCCGATCAAATCGCCTCGGACAGATGAATCCGCTCTGGGACTGACTTATGCCCTGGGATCGCGTGGCTTGTAGGGCACCAGTTTACGGATAAGGAATCCGATCAGGATCATGCCGGCGCCCACGGCAAAGACGATCAAGCCGATGCCCTGCCATGAACGGTCGGTCTCGGTCACCTCGTCATAGATTTCCTGATAGGTGACGACAGTGCTTTTTTCGGGCCCGCGCGGGTCGTGCTCGACAAGTCCCCAAATCGACCGGGGGCTGTCCGGACCACCGGCATCGTTCTTGTCGTACCAGACGTCGACATCACGGTATATGCCGACACGGTCGCGCACTTCGACATACATGGGATAGTCTGCAATGTAGCGATAAAGCTGATCGTTATCGCGGAATTTAAGCAGCACGATGTCAGTGCCGTTGAAGTCCTTTTCCAGACGGACACCGACCAGGAAGCCCGAGTACTTGACGATCTCATCCTCGGACGGTTCGTTGGGCTGGTGGAGCACATAAAGTGCCCCGCCTACCACGGCGGCCGCGATTCCCCAAAAATAGAGCCATCCAGCAAAGACACGAATCATGCGTGACGTCCGCTACTGTTTGATCTTAGTTTCGTCATGGCCATGCCTTAAGCAACCGGCTCATCCTCCGGCACGTGGAAAGCCTCCAGATGGCCGATGCCCCGGCTGAGTGCGCCCCAGCTGGCGTCGCCAATGGTGAGAAACGCCAACCCGCTGGTCGGGAATTTCCGATCGATCCTGTCCCTGGCGTCACCGGTCGCCGTCATGGCAAGCGTCATGGCGAGCAAACGCAAGGTCGGGTCGTGTCCCACCAGCATGACATTGTCATAACGCTCGTCGACCTCGCGAAGCAGTGCTATGGCGTCATCGACGTCGACGCCATATATCCGCTCGTCGATTTGCAGCTCCGCCTGACCCAGGGCGGGCGCAACAATGTCGTAAGTCTGGCGTGCTCGCAGCGCTGACGAGCACAAAACAAGGTCAACCCTGATGCCGTTTTCTGCGAGATAGTCACGCATCCGACCCGCGCGCCTTTCTCCCTTGGCCTGGAGCGGGCGGTCATGGTCGCTCAGCGTCGCATCGGCCCAACTCGATTTGGCGTGACGCAACAGATAGAGGGCTTTGGTCATCGGCGCTCGTCCCCACGGGGCTAATTTGTCACGGAAGTTTCACAGATCCCGTCCGAACCATATAAGCTAAAAGCAACATACGGGAATGTTGCCGCAATCGGTGAGAATTCGTAACGGTTCCTGACGATGAACGAAGCATTAGATACCGCCAACCTTATCCCATCTAAGGCGTCTGAAACCCACGTCGCCGACCGGACTCCGCAGCCGCTCGCCGAAGAACGCTATATCAATCGTGAACTTTCCTGGCTGGCCTTCAACGCCCGTGTTCTGGAGGAGGCCGACAACCCCAATCATCCGCTCCTGGAGCGGCTTCGGTTCCTGTCGATTTCAGCGAAAAACCTCGACGAATTCATGATGGTCCGGGTCGCCGGCTTGAAGGCCCAGGTCGACGTCAATGTTTCGACCCCCAGCATCGACGGCCTGTCGCCGTCGCAACAGATCAGCGCCATCAAGAGGCAGTCGGACGCCCTTGTCGACCAGCAGTACCGGATCTGGCGCACCCTGCGCGACCAGTTGAACGAGGCCGGCATCGCCGTCATCGACGAAAGCAAGATGAGCGACGACGATCTCACATGGTTGGACACCTGGTTCAAGTCCGAGATCGAACCGATCTTGACGCCGATGGCGATTGACCCCGTCCACCCCTTCCCCTTCATCCCCAATTTCGGCTTTGGCCTGGTGCTGAAACTTCACCGTGCGCAGCAGGACGAGCCCTTCTATACGATCATTCGCATTCCCCAGCAGACCGACCGCTTCGTGCGCATGCCGGGCGATGACCTGCGCTTCCTGCCGCTGGAACAGGCCGTCCACGTCCAACTGAAGCGCCTGTTCCCCGGGTTTCGCATTCTCTCGACCGGTTACTTCCGGATCGTGCGCGACAGCGAAATCGAGATCGACGAAGAAGCTGAAGACCTGGTCCGGAATTTCGAAACCGCGCTGAAGCGACGTCGGCGCGGCAGCGTGACGCAGCTCGACGTCGACAGCGCCATGCCCGACGACCTCAAATCGTTCTTGATGGACCGCCTGGATGTTGACGAGGAGGATGTCACCGAGGTCGATGGCGAGCTGGGTCTGGGCGAGACCGAGCAGCTGATCGTCAAGGATTTCCCCGAGCTGCTGTTCGAGCCCTATTCACCGCGTTTCCCCGAACGCATTCGCGATTTCGGCGGCGACTGTTTTGACGCCATCAGGGCCAAGGACATCATTGTCCACCACCCGTTCGAGAGCTTCGACGTTGTCGTCCAGTTCCTGAACCAGGCGGTGCGCGACCCCGCTGTTGTCGCGATCAAGCAGACGCTTTACCGCACCAGCCAGAACTCGCCGATCGTGCGCGCGCTGATCGAGGCGGCTGAAGCCGGCAAGTCGGTTACCGCCGTGGTCGAACTGAAGGCGCGTTTCGATGAAGAAGCCAATATCCGCTGGGCCAAGGACCTGGAGCGTGCTGGCGCCCAGGTGGTCTACGGTCTGGTCGACCTTAAGACCCACGCCAAGATCTCGCTGGTGGTCCGCCGCGAGGGCGGCGATCTCGTCTCCTACGTGCACTTCGGGACCGGCAACTATCATCCGATCACGGCACGCATCTATACCGACCTGTCCCTGTTCACCGTCGATCCGGCGCTTTGCCGCGATGCCAACCGCATCTTCAATTACCTGACCGGCTATATCAGACCGCGCAGTCTGGAGAAGGTTCAGATGGCGCCGGTCAGTCTGCGCGCGACATTGGAGAAACTGATCGCCTCGGAAATCGAGAACGCGCGCAAAGGCAAACCGTCGGGCATCTGGGCCAAGTTCAATTCGCTGGTCGACCCCGACATGATCGATCTTCTCTATGAAGCCTCGAACGCGGGCGTCCCCATCGAGTTGGTCGTGCGTGGCGTTTGTTGCCTTAGGCCGGGCGTGCCGGGACTGTCGGAGAATATCTCGGTGAAGAGCATCGTCGGCCGCTTCCTGGAGCACTCGCGCATCTTCTGTTTTGGCAACGGACACGATCTGCCGTCCGGTCATGCCAAGGTGTTCATCTCATCGGCCGACTGGATGCCGCGTAATCTGGACTGGCGCGTGGAAACGATGGTACCAGTGCGCAACGCGACAGTTCATCGCCAGGTGCTCGACCAGATCATGGTTGCCAACATCAAGGATGTCGACCAGTCTTGGGAATTGCAGCCGGACGGCAGATATCGCCGCCTTGAAGCAGGGGAAGCTTCATTTAGTGCCCATAGGTTTTTCATGACGAATCCAAGCCTTTCCGGACGCGGCAGCGCGTTGCGCAAGCAGATCCGCACCGGCAATGTCGGTAGCGCCGCCGCCGGATGACGCTCCGCGTCGCGTCCATCGCATCGGGCAGCCTGGATCGACGACCTATCGGTGTCATCGATATTGGCTCGAACTCGATCCGCCTGGTCGTTTATGACGGGCTGACCCGCGCGCCGATCCCTCTGCTCAACCAAAAGATCACGGTCGGTCTGGGCAGTGATCTCGAACAGACCGGCCGACTTGACGACGCAGCCCTGGAGCACGGCATTCAGGCGGTAGCCGTCTTGTCACGCATGGCAGACACCATGGACGTCCACAATGTCGAATTGCTGGCGACGTCGGCCGTCCGTGACGCCCAGAATGGGACCGAGTTCCGCCTGAGAGTGGAAAAGGAGTGTGGGCGCCCGGTCCGTGTTCTGACAGGCGATGAGGAAGCCCGCATGTCCGCGATCGGCGTGATCTCCGCCATGCCCACCGCGACCGGCATCATCGGCGATTTGGGCGGCGGCAGCTTGGAGCTGGTCGCCGTCGAAAACGGCCAGATGCGCGAAAGCGTATCACTGCCGCTCGGACCGCTGCGCCTGGTGTCGCGCGCAGACTCCAGCATCTCCAAGGCGAGAAAGATCATCGATGCCGAGATTGAACCGATCGAATGGCTGGAACCACGTCTGAAGGGAGAGACGTTGTTCGTCGTTGGCGGCGCTTGGCGTGCGGTCGCACGTGTTCATATGGCGCATGTCGACTATCCGCTTCGCATCGTCCACGGCTATGCCATGGACCGGCGCGATGCTCGCGATTTCGGCCACATGCTGATCAAGCTGAGCCACGGCACGTTGGCGCAGATCGACGCGGTATCACGCAAGCGCGCCGATACCCTGCCCTGGGCCGCGCTGGTCATGGACAAAGTCCTGAAGATGGGCAAGCCCGCCGGTGTTCAGTACTCCGCGCAGGGGCTGCGCGAGGGCTATCACTTCATGCAGCTTGACCTGGCAACCCGCGACCGCGATCCGCTGCTCAGCGCCTGTATGGATACTGTCAGCTCCGAACACCGGTTCGACGACCACACCGGCGTCATGGAAAGCTGGATGGCGCCGCTCTTCGCCGACGACACGCAGCAGTTTGCGCGGCTACGTTACGCCGCTTGCATTCTGAACGACATCGGCTGGCACGAACATCCGGAGTATCGCGCGGAGCAGTCGATGCTTCGCGTGCTGCGCATGCCGTGGTCGGTTTTGGACCATATGGAGCGCGCCTTTCTTGCGCTGGTAGTCTTCATCCGATACGGCGGCAGCATCAACGATCCAATAGCCGATATCGCCCGCCGACTGTTGTCGGGCGATCAGATACGCGTCGCGACGACGATCGGTAAGGCGATCCGGCTGGCCTGGGCGCTGACCGGCAGCCAGGGACACCTGTTGGCGCGAAGCCCGATGAGTGTGGACGACGACCGTCTGACGCTGCGTCTTCTTGATCCGGATTCAATACCGGCCAAGGACCGCATGGAACGGTATGCCGCCTCGCTCGGTCGTGTACTGGGGCTGGATGTCGACATCATCGAGCGCGACGACAACGCCCTGCAAGAAAACGGGGCCGCGCGTTAGATAACGCACGGCCCCTTATTGTGTCAGTCCGCTCTATATGTAGATGGAGAGCGGATCAGTCCTTACCGTCCCAAACACCTTCGCGAACCAGGTCGTCGGCGACCTCACGGATTGAACGATCCATGATGGCGACCATATCGTCGACCTGCTTCTTGGTGATGATGATCGGCGGCGAGAACACGCAAAGATGCATGAAGGGCCTTAGGATCAGACCGTACTCCTGGCACTTCTGGTCAAGCCGCTTGCCAAGCTCCAAGTCCTTGCCGAAGGCTTCCTTGGACTTCTTGCTGGAAACACACTCGACGCAGCCCATGATGCCGACACCACGCACGTCGCCGACCATCGGCAGGTCCGACAGGCTCTTCAGCTTGTCCTGGAAGTAGTCACCGACATCCAGAGCGTGCTCCATGATGTGCTCGCGCTCCATGATCTCGATGTTCTTGAGCGCTGCCGCCATGGCGACCGGATGGCCGGAGTACGTGAAGCCGTTGGAGAACGTCGCGGTTTCGCCCGCCTTATCGATGACGTCCTGGTGCAGCTTCTCCGAGATGGCAGTCAGACCGGCAGGGATGTAGCCCGAGGTGAAACCCTTCGCCGCGGTGATGATGTCCGGCACGATGTCGAATACCGGTTCCGACGCGAAGAAGTGACCCATGCGGCCAAAGCCGGTTACCACTTCGTCAGAGATATAGAGCACGTTGTACTTCCGGCAGACTTCCAGGCAGCCGGCCTGGTAACCCTTGGGCGGCACGATGACGCCGCCGGACGCCAAGACAGGCTCGGCGATAAAACAGGCAACCTTTTCCGGGCCGATCTCAAGGATCTTGTCTTCCAGTTCCTTGACCTTGGCGTCCTTGAACTCTTCCTCGCTCATGCCGTCGGGACGGCGGTAAGGATTGGGCGAGGAAATGTGATGGATGAAGTCTCTGACCAACTCCATGCGGTCGTCGTTGCCGGGCTTGCCACAGATAGACGCGGCGAGATACGTGCTGCCGTGATAGGCATCCTCGCGCGTGATGATGTGCTTCTTCTCCGGCTGCTCCATCACGTTGAAGTAGAAGTGGACGAACCGGATGGCCGAATCGTTGGCCGTCGAACCGCCGGTCGAATAGAAGAACCGGTTGAGATCGCCCGGCGTCAACGTCGCCAGTTTCGCTGACAGCTCGGCATGCGGCGGGGTCGCCATGGACCACGGCGAGTAATAGACCATGCGTCGCACCTGATCGGCGATCGCCTGGGCCATTTCCTCGTTGCCATAGCCGATCTGGACGGCCCACATGCCGCCGATGCCATCGATGTACTTGTTGCCCTCGGTATCGACGACGTAGATCCCCTCGGAATCGGCCAGCAACGTGTGATCCTGGCGGCCGAACTCGTGCCAGGGATGCATGGCATGCGCCTTGTCCTTGGCCAGAAGGTCTTCTTTGTCGAAATGCAGATTGCTTCTCACGTCAGCACCTATGTGTCGTTATGCCTTAGCAGCGACGCCGCCCATCGGCGCCGCCGGCTTCGGCCCGCGCAGAAGCGAGCCGACGCTATTCGTGGAGGACCCGATCCTGCGGCGAAGGAGCCTCCCACCCCGGCCCGTCTCGCGCCTCGTTCAGAGAGGCCACGGGAGGTGCGAACCCTGCTAAGATAGGGGGTTAGACCCGATAGCGGCAACCCCTAAACCCCGGAAAACCAGTAATTCAGGAGACCATCCATGACCTCTGCCGTTCCCACCGTCCAGGTAGACAACGAAACGTCGATCGTGACCGAGTGGCGATTTTCCCCCGGGGCAAACACCGGCTGGCACCAGCACATGTACGACTACGTTGTCGTCCCCATGACCACCGGCACCTTGCGGCTGAAGTCCGCCGACGGCGAGCACGAGGCCGAACTGACTGCCGGACAGGCCTATTACCGCCAGGCCGGGGTCGAGCATGACGTCATCAATGCCAACGATTACGAGTTCGTTTTTGTCGAGGTCGAGCTTAAGGACCGCCCGCTTTCCACCTGACAAATCTGTGCTTTTCGGCTGCTTGACGTTTCCTCTGAGCCAACTAGTGTGCGTCGGAAATCCGCTCCTGCTGCCGCACCACATCTTAAGGACCGGTATCTGCCATGACAGTGCATGAGGCATCGTGCCGCTTGTCGGCAACACACCCTTGATTCGGCTCAAGGGGCCTTCCGACAAGACGGGATGCAACATTCTGGGCAAGTGCGAATTTCTGAACCCCGGCCAATCGGTCAAGGACCGGGCGGCGCTGTGGATCATCCGCGACGCCGAGATACGCGGCGACCTGAAGCCCGGCGGCGTTATTGTCGAAGGCACGGCGGGCAATACCGGCATCGGCCTGTGTACGGTGGGCAATGCGCTCGGCTATCGCTGTGTGATCGTGATGCCGGAGACGCAGAGCCAGGAGAAGAAGGACACGCTCAGAGCGCTTGGGGCCGATCTGCATCTGACGCCCGCGGCGCCCTACAAAGACCAGCGCAACTACATCCGCACGTCCGAGCGCATGGCCACGGAGATCGCCGCCAATGAGCCCAACGGCGCGGTCTGGGCCAATCAATTCGATAATGTCGCCAACCGGCAGGCCCACATCGACAGCACGGGCCCGGAGATCTGGGACCAGACCGACGGCGCGGTCGACGCGTTCGTCTCGGCCATCGGCACCGGCGGCACACTCTCCGGCGTCGGCATGGCACTTAAGGAGCGCAACCAGGACGTCCAGATCGTCATGTCCGATCCCTATGGTTCGTGCATGTACAACTGGTTCAAGAACGGCGAGCTGAAGTCCGAAGGCAGCTCGATTTCCGAAGGCATCGGCCAGGGCCGCGTCACCCAGAACCTGGAGGACGCGCCGATCGATCAAGCCTATCAGGTCAGTGATGTGGAAATGCTGGAGGTCGTCTTCGATCTCCTGCAGCACGAGGGCCTATGCGTTGGCGGCTCCACCGGCATCAACGTCGCTGGTGCCGTCAAGGTCGCCAGGGACCTGGGCCCCGGCCACACCATTGTGACAATCCTGTGCGATTACGGCACCCGTTATCACAGCAAGATCTTCAATCCGACCTTTCTGCGCGAACGTAACCTTCCCTCGCCGCCCTGGATGGCGTAGGCACTGGGGTCATGGAGTTACTGTTTCGCGACGATGCCTATCAACGATCCTGCGACGCCGTGGTGACGCAAGTCGACGACGACGGCATTCGCCTTGACCGCACGGTGTTCTACCCGACCGGCGGCGGCCAGCCGGGCGACAGCGGTACGTTGATGTTGGCAGACGGTCGCACCATCACAATCGAAACGGCGCGCAAAGGCGCCGACCACGAGGATGTGGTCCACGTACCCGCGGCCGACCAGCCGGCAGCGTCGGCGGGCGATGCCGTGAGCGTCGCCATCGACTGGGATCGCCGCTATCGCCATATGCGCATGCACACCTGCCTTCACCTGCTTTCGGCGATCATCAAGGCACCGGTGACCGGCGGCCAGGTCAGCGAAACGCGCAGCAGGCTCGATTTCAACTGGCCGGATGCCGATCTGACTAAAGAAGAAATCACCGAAGGGCTTAACCGCCTGGTCTCGGAGAACCATGCAGTAGAGCCGCGCTGGATTACCGATGAAGAACTTGCTGCGCAGCCGGACCTGGTCCGCACCATGTCGGTCAAACCACCGACCGGTGCCGGGCACGTGCGTCTGCTCGACATCGACGGGGTCGACCTGCAGCCGTGCGGCGGCACCCACGTGCGCAATACCGGCGAAATCGGCGGCGTCGCGGTCGCCAAGATTGAAAACAAAGGACGGCAGAACCGGCGCGTCAGCGTCGTTCTGCTGGAAGACTAGGAGGAGCCTGTGGCCAATTCCGATGCCCTGGTGAGCACAGAGTGGCTCGCCCAGCATCTCACCTCTCCCGACGTGCGCGTGGTCGACGGATCGTGGTACCTGCCGACCGACGAGCGCGATCCGCGCGCCGAATACGAGGAGCAACATATCGCGGGCGCCGTCTTTTTCGACATCGACGACATCGCCGACGACAAGAGCGACCTGCCCCACATGCTGCCAAGCCCAGAGAAGTTCTCCTCGCGCGTGCGCAAGCTGGGCCTGGGCGACGGCGTGCGCATCGTCGTCTATGACGGCGGAAACATGATGGCGGCGGCGCGCGTGTGGTGGATGTTCCGCGTCTTCGGCCACGACGACGTGGCGGTCCTGGACGGCGGGCTCGCCAAATGGCTCGCCGAGGGTCGCCCGGTTACCGACGAAGCGACAACGCCCAAGGAACGCCACTTTACCGCACGGCTGAACAGTTTCCTGGTACGCGACATCGATCAGGTTCGCGCCAATCTCGACAGCCAGCGCGAACAGGTCATCGATGCGCGCGGCGCCGGCCGTTTCACCGGTGAGGAACCGGAGATACGGCCCGGCCTGCGAGGCGGACATATTCCGGGAAGCAGCAATCTACCCTATGGCAACCTTCTGAACCCGGCCGACGGTACGATTGTCGATGCCGACGCCATCGCCGCGGCGTTCACCGGGATCGGTGTCGACCCCAAGAAGCCGATTGTGACGACCTGTGGCTCAGGCATCAGCGCTACCTTTCTGGCGCTCGCCTTGCATCTTATGGGCAGCAAGAAGGTCGCCGTCTATGATGGTTCCTGGACCGAATGGGGCGGTCACGACGATACGCCTGTGGCGACCGGTCCGGCCTGAAGCGGTAAAGATGAACGCGCAGAAACGGATGGCAGCACCCTGAAGGTCGTCGTCACCTACCTTGAAATGAACGCGCGGCCACGCCGGCCTACCGTTGCCGCGCCTCTGCGCAAACTCGCGGTGCTGCGCGCTGAAAAGCCGACGCTTTCCTTTTATCGTTACCTCTATGAGACCATCGGCCGACCATGGCTGTGGGCCGACCGCCGCGACTTGCGCGACGACGACCTTGCCGCGCTGATCCATAACGACAAGATCGAGATCTACGTGCTCTACGTCGCCGGCGTGCCCGCGGGCTTCACAGAATTGGACTTTCGCGGCGAAACGCGTGTCGAGATCACACACCTGGGACTGGTGCCGGAGTTCACCGGCCAGGGCCTGGGCCGGTTTCTGCTTAACTGGTCGGTCGATGCGGCGTGGCGCGCGGAGACCCGCGTCGTCGCCGTCGAGACCGACACCGCCGACAATCCCCGCGCGCTCGGCATGTATCAACGCGCCGGGTTTAATGTCGTCGGGCGTGCCGAAGTCGAACAGAAGCCGCCTGCCGCGCTGACCCATCTGCCGTCACCCAGCCAGGACCTCTAGAACCTTGGATCTGGCAGGAAGGCTTGGTCCCGGACCCGGCCCAGTGCCATGATGGCGCCAAAGCAGGGTTCAGCCGGAAATATCATGAAACCAGAAACGGTTATCGTTAACGCGGGTCGCGACCCCGAAGCCAACCACGGGATTGTCAACCCGCCGGTCTATCACGCCTCGACCGTGCTGTTCGAGACCCTCGAGGCGCTCAACGGCGCCAGCGGCAAGGACTACCGCCAGGTCGTCTACGGCCGTTACGGCACGCCAACCACATTTGCGCTACAGGAGGCCATGGCGGCCCTGGAAGGCGGTGACTGGGCGATCACGTGCGGCTCCGGCAAGGCCGCCATCGCGACCGTCCTGATGGCCTTCCTGCAGGCCGGCGACCACATTCTGATCACCGATTCAGCCTATCAACCGACACGCAACCTGGCCCTGGGCATGCTGAAGCGCTTCGGTGTCGAAACCACGTTCTATGACCCCATAATCGGCGCCGGCATCGCCGATCTGATCCAGGACAACACCCGCATTGTCTACACGGAATCGCCGGGCTCGATCACGTTCGAGATCCAGGACCTTCCGGCGATCGCCGAGGCCGCCCATGCCCGTGACGCCATCGTCATCTGCGACAACACGTGGGGCGCCGGGTACTTCTACAGGCCCTTGACGCTGGGAGCGGATATCGCGATCCAAGCCGCCACCAAGTACATCGTCGGTCATTCCGACGCGATGCTGGGCGTGGCGACCGCGCGCGAGAAGCACATGGACCGGCTGTGGCACGCCTTCACCACGCTTGGCAACAATGTCGGGCCCGACGATGCCTATCTCGGCCAGCGCGGGTTGCGTACACTGGCGGTCAGATTGGACCGCCATCATGAGAACGCGATGAAGGTAGCGACGTGGCTGAGCGAACGGCCTGAGGTCACCCGCGTCCTGCATCCCGCCCTGCCCGATCATCCTGGCCACGACATCTGGCGGCGCGATTTCACCGGCGCAAGCGGTCTTTTCGGCGTGCTGATCAAACCAACCACCGACACCGCCGTAGCAGCTATGCTCGATGGCCTGGAACTGTTCGGCATGGGCTACTCGTGGGGTGGTTATGAGAGCCTGATCGTACCGTGCGATCTCGCGCGCGCTCGTGCCGTGTCGCCG
>JBCCIS010000075.1 GCA_039028155.1 Pseudomonadota bacterium | reverse complement strand
TGGACGTCGATCAGCCGACGTCCGTCCATGTCGAAGAGGTAGTAGCCCTCGCGCCGATCGATCACCAGATCGACGCCCATATCCTGCCAGTCCTGCGTCTTGCGCGGGTTCCAGTAGGTCCGCGACCTCTCTAGAAATTCGAGCTTTTCCTGGCTCATTCGGGCTCCTCGCGATCAAAGAACGGTAGAACCGGAGGCCTTGGGCCGCTTGACAGCGACCCCGTTTCGGTTGACAGGCGTGCCCTGGCTCTAGGCGAAACGGGAGAGGTAATCCTCGGCCAGATCGACGGAGACCTTGGTAAACGTTTTGCCCATCTCCTGGGCCAGATCGGTTTCGATATGCGAGCCGATCCAGGCCAGCAGCACCATGCGGCGCAGCATGACGAAGGTGTCGATCTCCGCCTCGTCCTCGGCCGGCAGGTCGATCACCTTGCGATAGCCCCTGACCCAGGCGTCTTTGAGGGCCGGGATCTGCGGGCTGTCCTCGATAAAGCTCACGCCGGCGGCGAAGTCGTACATGTGCCAGCCGAGCCCGCAGTCGTCGAAATCGATCAGACGCGTCGCACCGTCGTGGATCAAGAGGTTCGCCAGGCGCATGTCGGCATGGATCAGGCCGTAGCGCTCCGGCCCCATGCCGAACGCTTCCAGTCGGCGGCGAATGACCTCCTGCTGGCGTTCCAGAACGGCAAGCGCCGCTGCGTCCATGGCGGGCGCGGCGCGCCAGTCGCCCCAGTTGGGTGTTGACCCCAGTGTGTGCTCGTAATCCCAGATCAGCCGTTCGAATGTCTCCGGCTTTTGCCATTTGGCGACGTGCACATGGGTGCGCGCGGCGATCTCGCCCAGCTCCTCGAATGGGCCGACTAGATCGGCGGTCTCGTCGGGCTCGACACCCTCGACAAACTGGAACATCACCATCTGGCGCGGCCGGGGCAGCCCCTCGACAACGGCGGTTTGGATAAGCTCGCCGTCGCGGCCGGGGATGGCAGGCGGCGTGTCGACGCCGCCTTCGTTCTTCAACGCCGCCATCCAGGCGAGTTCGCAACCGATCGCGTTGACGGTGTGATAGTCCTCGCGATGGACGCGCAGAACCGAGCGATAATCGTCCGGTCCCTCGACCATATAGGTCGCGTTCTCCGACAGATTGATCAGGCGCGCCGTCGCGCCCTCCGGCACGTCCCACAGATGAAGCGACGCGTTTGCCAGCGCGTGCAGGCGTTCAACCAGGGTGTCGTGCGATAATGCCGCGTCGTTCATCGCGGCCTCCCTTCCGTAACCTTAGATTTCCTGGATCGCCTCGACGGATTCGGGGATCGTCTGCCCGCCATCGACGACGATGGTCTGGCCGGTGATGAAGCCGGCTTCGTCGGAGGCCAGGAACAGGGCGGCATTGCCGATATCCTCGACCTCGCCGAGGCGTTTGACGGGGATCGCCGCGATCATGCCGTCGATGTAGTCCTGGCCCAGATCGCTCAGGCCTTCGGTCGCAATGTTGCCGGGCATGACGGCGTTGACCGTCGTGTTGTAGCGGCTCATCTCCATCGCCGCGGTCCTCAAGAAACCAAGCTGTCCTGACTTGGACGCGCCGTAATGTGTCCACCCCGGGAAACCGGTCATCGGGCCGGTGATCGAGGACGTCAGGACGATGCGGCCTTTCCTCGCCTTCTCGAAGTGCGGGATCGTCGCCTTGACGCACAGGAAAGCGCTTTTCAGGTTGACCGACATGACGTGGTCCCATTCCGACGGGTCCATCTCGGCGATCTTGGTCTGCGGAAAGATGCCGGCGTTGGCGCACATGATGTCGAGACCACCGAAGGCTTCGGCCGTGCCGTCGACCAGCGCCTGAACGGACTCCCAGTCGGCGACATCGCACATACGCCACTCGCACGAACCGCCGGCCGCGTTGAGTTCGTCAGCGGTCGCCTTCAGATCGGCCTCGCCCCGCGCGGCGAGCATCACCTTGGCGCCCTGGGCGGCGAACACCTTGGCGATGCCCTTGCCGATACCTTTCGAGGCGCCGGTGACAATGACGCTGCGGTCCTTGATCGATGTAAGCATGATGTCCTCCCGTTTTGTTACGCGCTGGCTCTCAATCGGTTTTGCTGGATCGCGCGCACGACGCAAAAAATGATGTAGGCCAGGATCAAGATGACGACCGAGACCGCGATCGACAGGATGCCGACCGTCGGCACCAGCGGTGAATAACCCGAGACCATCTTGGCGTAGAGCCATTCGGGCAGGGTCGAGTCCGCGCCGGTCGTGAACAGCGAGAGCGGGAAGTTGCCCCAGCTCAATAGGAACGAGAAGAGGCCGGCGGAGATGACGCCCGGCATCAGAAGCGGCACCGTCACTTCCTTCAGCACCGTCCAGGTCGAGGCACCCATGTCGCGGGCAGCCTCCTCCAGCGCCGGGTCGAAGCTATAGGCGCGGATCGCGATCACGAGCGTCGCGATCGGCGCGATCCAGACCAGGTGGGCGACGACGGCGGTATGCCAAGTCGGGATGATGCCGACCGAGTTGAACCAGATCAAAAGCGCCAAGCCGAGCACGGTCTGGGGAAAGAAAATCGGCAGCAGGATCAGCTTCTGAAACAGCCCGCGAAAGCGCCAATGATAGCGCGCGAAGGCCAGCGCGCCGAAGAAACCGACGACCATCGAGACGATGGTGACGATGCAGGCGACCTTCAGCGACGACGCGACGAGGTCGTAGACGGTCGAGCTTTCCAGCGCTTTGCCGTACCAGTCGAAGGAATACTTCTTGATCGGGAAGGTCAGGTAGCGCGCCTTGGAGACCGACGCGAAGCCGACCGCGACGATCGGCAGGTAAAGGAAGACGAGCGCCAGGACGCCGTAGACGAAGAGCGCCGAGCGCGTGAGCGGCGTCGGTTTCATCAGCGCTTGCGCCCCATGATCGCGTCAAGGTTCACCTTGCCGATGCCAACGACGGCGAGCGTGCCGATGATCAGGATCAGCACCATGGCGAGGCTGGAGCCAAGCGGCCAGTTTTGGGAATAGGTGAAGGCGGTCTCGACCTCGTCGGCAATGACGATGACGGCCTGACCGCCGAGCAGCTTGGATTCCGCGAGCGCGCCGGCCGACAGCACAAAGCACAGGAGCGAGCCGACGACGATGCCGGGCGCCGACAAGGGCAGATCGATCTCCTTCAAGATCTGCCAGCGGCTGGCGCCAAGGTCCGCCGCGGCCTGGCGCGCGTCGTCGGGCACCATGGCGATGCCCTGGGCCAGCGGGAACAGCATGAAGGGGACGTATACGTAGACCAGCCCGAAGATGATCACCGGCACGTTGTAGAGCGCGTTCTCGAAGCTAATGCCGAGCCAGGCGCGCAGATGGCCCTCGATCAGGCCGCCCTTCATCAAGGTCAGGACCCATCCGAACAGGCGGATGTTCTCTGACACGAACAACGTCATGACGACGCCGATGGTGATGACGATCGCGAACTTGCCGAACACCTTCGACATGGCGAAGGCGAGCGGCCAGCAGATGATGAAGAGAATAGCCGTGGCGGCGAACGCCATGCCGAGCGACCACAGGAGCGACCTGTAGTAGCCCAGCTCCAGCAACGTGACATAGGCGGAGAAGTCGGGCACGTGGCCGAGGTCGAAGACCTTGGTCGGCATGGTGGAGAACGCCGCGACGACCAGCAGCGGTGCCAGGAAACTGACCACCAGAACGATGGTCAGCGGCAGCGCGCTTAAAAATCCTTGCCGGCGTTCGGCGCGTTCCACCGCTCAGCCCTCGCGGATCATGTGCGAGTGTTCGAGGTCCCAGCCGAGCACAACTTCCTCGCCCAAGCCGCCGGCGAAACGGTCTTCGCGAAGTTTCTCGACCGTCAGACGCGTGCCGTCGGCGGTCTCGACCTCGTACTGGATGCGCGAGCCCAGCGCGTATTCGCCGCGCAAGATGCCGCGCACGATAAAGTCGCTGGTCTGGCCCGGTGGCTGAAAGCGGATGTATTCGGGCCGCACCATCAACGCGCCGCGCGTGCCCGGCTCCAGCGTCATGCCGAACTCCGAGGCCTCGCCGTTGATGTGGATTTCGACGCCGTGGCCGTGCAATCCGCCATTCGCGGTGCCTTCGACATCGAACAGGTTGACCTCGCCCATGAACTCCGCGACGAAGCGGCTGTTCGGGCGGTCATAGATCTCTTCGGCGACCGCGATCTGTTCGAACTGGCCGCGGTTCATGATCGCGATGCGGTCGGACATCACCATGGCTTCTTCAAGCGAGTGGGTGATGTAGACGAAGGTCTTGCCGGTGCGTGCGTGAAGGTCTTTCAGTTCCTTCTCAAGCTTCTTGCGCAGGCGGTAGTCGAGCGCCGAGAGCGGCTCATCGAAAAACAGGATTTCCGGATCGAAGGCCAGCGCGCGGGCCAGCGCGACACGCTGGCGCTCGCCGCCGGAGCACTGGGTGACGCGCTTGTCGTAGTAGTCGGTCGGCAGGTGCAGCAATTCCATCAGCTCCAGCGCGCGCGCCTTGCGCTCGGCGGTGCTGACGCCGCGAATCTTGAGCGGAAACTCGATGTTCTGGCCGACGCTCCTGTGCGGGAACAGCGCCAGCGACTGGAAGACCATGCAGGTCGGGCGTTTGTTGGCGGGCACCTGGTCGATGCGCTTGTCGCGCAGCCAGATCTCGCCGCTGGTGGGCTCTTCCATCCCGACCATCAAGCGGATCAGGGTTGTCTTGCCGCTGCCCGACGGGCCGACGATGGTCAGGAACTCACCCTCGACGATGTCGAGATTGATTTCCTGCACAGCCGTGAACTCGTCGAAGCGCTTGACGATTTTGTCTAGGCGCAAAATAGGAGCGGTCGACATCAAGCCCAGCCCGGTCGGTCGAACAAGAAGCCCCGGCGGCGCGATGACCGCCGGGGTACTGATTGGCGAACCTAACCGCGCTTGGCGGCGTTGTAGAGTTCGTTCAG
Organism: Pseudomonadota bacterium; assembly: GCA_039028155.1. Lineage (NCBI taxonomy): Bacteria > Pseudomonadati > Pseudomonadota > Pseudomonadota bacterium. The sequence goes on along the minus strand of JBCCIS010000075.1, from coordinate 13,035 downwards.
CTTGTCGTAGGACGCGACGATGCTGTACTCGGCCGAACGCGCCATTTCCTCAGGCAAGCTGTCCCACTGAATGGCGTCCAACTCGTCGGAATCGTACGTGTTGAACACCGCCGGGTTGCCCATCTGGGCGACCGGGTTGTAGGTGCCTTCAGAGAAGCTGACGGCCTTCGACACTTCCGCCCCCTGGACGTACTCCAGGAAGTCCTCGGCCAGCTTCGAGGGATCCGGATTGTTGACGGCCGACGTCAGTTCGACCCAGACCAGACCGCCCTTGTTGCCTTCCAGCGGACCGGAGTTCGGCGTGATGCCGCGAATGTTGGTCGCGCCGTCGAGCCGGGCGGGGCTCGCCGTGTAGGTGCCGCCGGTGAAGTAGGCGTCGATCTCTTCGTTGATCAGCGCCGTGTTCATGGCAACCAGGTCATCGGTCAGCAGCTTGGCGCCATCGAAGACCGCATTGGCGGTTTCGGTGAACTTGTCGAGACCGGCGTCATCCATCTCCTTGAACGGGTCCTGATCGCCCGTCAGGCACATGTGCATGATGTTCCAGTTGTCATAGGTCAGGATGCCGTAGCGATTCTTCATCGCTGAATCCAGGAACAGCTTCCAGCCCTGGTCCTCGGCCATGTCGACGCTGACCTTGTCGGTGTTGACGACAAAGCTGAACGGACCGAACCGCTGGACCATGCCGATCAGATCGCCGTTCTCGGCGAACGAGAGCGGATAGGGGCCCTGGAACTCCGAGAGCATGTTCTCGAAGTAGGGCATGAAACGGTCTTTATCGAGCGGCTTGATCAGGTTCTCAGGATAGAGCTGATGACGCGCCCACGGCTGGTTGACGTTGATCAGGTCCCAGACATTGACCTCGCCGGCGCGCAGCTTGTTGATCATGTCGGGATCGGACGTGCCGCTTTCCGCGCGCACGGTCGCATCGGGGTGGGCATCGCGGAAGGGGCCCAACACATCGTCTGAGTTGTAGCCTTCCCAGCACAGAATATTCAGTTCATTGTCGCGCGCCGCGTGTGCGGCGCCCATCGGGCCGAGGGCCGCAAGACCAGCAGCGCTTGCCATTCCCTTGGTAAATGACCGGCGGGAAAGTTTCATGGAAGCCTCCTTTTGTTCCGCAGGATGAGACGATGACATGGCGATCCTCGTCGCAGTCCAGCAAGCCAAGCACTGTTCGGGGAAGGCTGCTTGACAGCAGATGGGCCGAATTTGACAGATTTGTGCGCTGGCCGGCGGTGGGACCGTGCCCGGATTCGCGGTTTTCTGCCCGTCCCCTTTTCTGTTAGGCTTTTTCCACAAACACGGCCGGGGCAGGGCTGGGCACGAGCGCGGCCCCTGGAAGCGAAGAACAATGTTGTCTGAGGGTGGGCATACGGGGCTTGAGCCGCCGCGCGTCTTGGCATCGGCGGCAACAGGCGTGATCGATCTGATCCAACGTCACGGCGGCGACGTCGACACGGTCTTCGGGCGTGCCAACATCAGCACCGACGATATCGAAGACCCGTTCAACGACTTGAACCTGCAGCGCTATTGCCAGCTCTTTGTCGAAGCGGCGGGTCATACCGGTCACGACAATTTCGGCCTGCAGTTCGGCGACCAGTTCATGCCCAAGCAGCTGGGCGCGCTGGGCTATGCCGCCATCTGTTCGCCGACGCTGTCGGCGGCGCTGCGCAACATGGAGAAGTACTTCCCCGCGCACCAGGGCCAGACCAGCTTCGGCCTGTTGCAGGACAGCGACATCCTGTGGCTGAGCTACCGAATCTATGATCCGCGCATCAAGGATCGGCGCCAGGATGCCGAGCTGTCGCTGGGCATGTTCCGCAACATTTTCCGCGCCGCCCTGGGCCCCGACTGGGCGCCGCTTGAGGTGCGGTTCGAACACGACAAACCGGAAGACTGGCACGAGCATGAACAGCGCTTCGGCGCGCCGGTCCGGTTCGGTCGGCGGACCAACGCGTTGGCGTTCCGGCGCCGCGATCTCGACGCGCGCATGCCTGAGCAGGACCCCTATCTGTTCTCGGTGATCGAGCGGTTCCTGACCGCGCGTTGTGAACTGCGCGGCAATCCCGAAGACTTCGCCACGGTCGTGCGCAACCAGATCAAGCTGCACCTGGGCGACCGCACGCCCGGCCTGACTGAGATCGCCGAAGTGCTGGGCATGACCGATGCCAAGTTCCAGCGCGCGTTGAAGAACCACGGCCTGACCTTCCAGGACCTGTTGCGCGCTGCACGTCAGGAACTGGCGCTGCATTACATGAACGACGCCAGCATGCCGTTGACCGAGGTCGCGCTGTCGCTCGGCTATTCCGAGCTCTCGGCCTTCTCGCGGGCGTTCCGGAACTGGACGGGCATGAGCCCGCAGCGATATCAGCGCACGGCTCGTTGAGCCCGCCATCCCAACAACCGGCGCAGGCAGGCTCGCTGCTTGTCATCAATGCCGGCTCATCCAGTCTCAAGTTCTCGATTCATCGGGCAACCGTGGACGGCGATGTCGCTCTGGCCGTCAGGGGCCAGATCGAGGGAATCGGCGGTAGGCCGCGCTTCTCGGCCAGGAATGCCGAAGATGAGACAATCGCCGATGAAGACTGGTCCGGCAGCGATGCGGCGACCCTCGATCGGTTGCTGGGCTGGGTCACCGAATGGTTGGCGGGCGAGGCCTTACTGGCCGTCGGCCACCGGGTGGTGCATGGCGGACCGGACTTCGCGGCGCCGGTCCTGATCGACGCCGGCGTTTTGCGCGAACTGGAGGCGTTGACGCCGCTCGCGCCGCTGCATCAACCGCTCAACCTGGCACCGGTCAAGGCCATCGCCGGCGCCCATCCCGACGTGCCGCAGGTCGCGTGTTTCGATACGGCCTTCCATCGCGGCCGTCCGGCGATCGCCGACCGCCTGGCGCTGCCGCAAGACCTTCATGACGCCGGTGTTCGCCGCTACGGCTTCCACGGGTCGTCCTATGCCTACATCGCCCGTGCGCTGAAAGACGTAGCGCCGGCGATCGCCGATGGCCGTGTGGTGATCGCCCATCTTGGCAACGGCGCCAGCATGTGTGCCATCCGTGGCGGCAGGAGCGTCGAGACCTCCATGGGTTTCACGGCCCTGGACGGTCTGGTGATGGGCACGCGCTGCGGCTGGCTCGATCCCGGTGTCATCCTGCATCTAATCCGTGAGCGCGGCATGACGGCGGAGGCGGTCGAGAACCTGCTCTATCATCAATCCGGCCTGCTCGGCGTTTCAGGGATCAGCAGCGACATCCGGGACCTGTTGGCGAGTGACGATGATGCGGCGCGAACGGCGATCGACCTCTTCGTCTACCGCATCGGGCGGGAACTCGGCGCGTTGTGTGCAGCGCTCGGCGGTCTCGACGCGCTCGTCTTCACCGCGGGCATCGGCGAAAACGCTGTTTCGATCCGTGAGAGAGTGTGTCGCGATGCAGCCTGGCTGGGCATCGACCTGGATGCGGCGGCCAACGAACGTGGCGGTCCCTACATCACGACAGCGGACAGCACGGTCTCTGCGTGGGTCGTGCCGACCGACGAGGAAACAATGATTGCGCTCGATACCTTGCGGACGGTCAACCGCTGATCGTCACTCGGCCGCGTCCAGTGTCGCGGGCGGCAGTTTCTCGATGATGCCAGCCAGCTTCTCGATCCCTTCTGCGATGCGTTCGGTTCTGATGGCCGAAAAGCCAAGGCGGAAGTAGTTGCGCGGTGGGTTGTCGCCGGCGAAAAAGATGTCGCCGGGCTCGATGACGATGCCGGCGTCGAGTGCTTCCTGCGCCAGGCGGTTGGCGTCGAATCCCTTCGGACCTTCCAGCCAGAAGCTCGTGCCGCCAAAGCTCGGACTTTGGCTCCAACCCGGCAAATGCTCTTGGAGCGCATCGCCCATGATCTGCCATCGCTCCCGATAGACACGGTGCAGACGGCCGAGCAGCGCGTCGTGATGGCCAAGCGACAGGAAGATGGCAATGGCGCGCTGATTGTTGCCGGGCGGGTGGCGCAGCATCAGCCGGCGCAGGGCGCGTGCCTGTTCGATCAGGGTGCGCGGCGCGACCAGGAAACCGAGCCTGACGCCCGGCACCAGGGATTTCGACAGACTGCCGATATAGATGACGCGCCCTTCCTTATCGAGCGACTTGAGCGCCGGGCAGGGATCGGAGACGTAGTTGGTCTCGAACTCGTAATCGTCTTCCAGGATCACGAAGTCGTCCGCCGTCGCACGCGCCAAGAGTTCCTTGCGCTGGGCGATCGGCATGGTCGCCGTGGTCGGGTATTGGTGCGACGGCGTCACGAAGACGAGGCGGCAATCGCTCAGGCGGTCGTCGAGCACCAGGCCGGCTTCGTCGACCGGGATTGGCATGACCTTCTCGGTCCTCAGCTCAAACATATTGCGCGCGTCGGGATAGCCCGGGTCTTCGATCGCGACCTGGGTGTCGGTGCCGACCAGAAGGCTCGATACCAGATAAAGAGCGTTTTGCGCGCCCATGGTGATCAGGATCTCGTCGTCGCGGGCGGTGATGCCGCGGCGCGGTAGAATGTGCGTGCGGATCTGATCGATCAGCATGGGGTCGTCGGCGCTGTAGCGATCGGCGGTCCACTGGTCCAGCCACTTGGTGCCCATGGCCTGGCGCATGCAGTCGCGCCACTCGGAGATCGGGAACAACGCCTCGTCCATCTGGCCGTAGATGAAGAGATAAGGGTGCGACCGCCAGTCGGTCGGCTTGACGATATTGGTCTGAGCCGCCGGGCTTATGCGCAGGCGCGACAACCAGTCGACGCCTTCGGCGCCCGGGCTCTCGTCGGACAGCGATGAGGCAGACGCCATGCCGCGCAGGACATCGGGATTGACGTAGTAGCCGCTGCGCTCGCGTGATAGCAGAAAGCCGTCTTCGACCAAGGCCTGATAGGCCAACACGACGGTATTGCGCGACACGTTGAGGCGCCTTGCCATGGCGCGGGTCGAGGGGATCGGCTCCATCGCCGGCAACTGGCCCGAGACCACGGCCGAGACCAGGGCCTCGCGGATCTGAGCCTGGAGCGTGGCCGGCTCATCCTTATTGATATGAAACAGGGCGTCGCGCATAGCGGTCTTGGTCTTACCCAATTGGTCGAACTGGCCTTACAGGGAGACCACAAGCGATCGTATTTTGATTTCGCACGAATCCGCAATCTTTACCGGGCGGGCCGAAATGGCCCGATCCCGTCTCGAGGTGAGCCATGAGTTCAAAATCAGCTCTCGCAGAAGTCGAGTTTCCGCGCACCAATTCCCTGGAAGCCCACTGGATGCCGTTCACCGGCAACCGCGACTTCAAGCAGAAGCCGCGGCTGGTCACCCGCTCGGAGGGTATCTACTGCTGGGATCAGAACGGCGACCGGGTGATCGACGGTTCCTCGGCCCTGTTCTGTTGTCCGGCGGGCCACGGCCGCAAAGAGATTGCCGATGCGGTCCACAAGCAGTTGATGGAGAACGACTATGTGGCGCCGTTCCAGCTTGGCCACCCGACGTCGTTCGCCCTGGCGCAGACAATCGCGGATCTGCATCCGGAGCCGCTGAACCGCGTCTTCTTCACCAATTCCGGGTCCGAATCGGTCGACACGGCGCTCAAGATCGCCATGGCCTACCACCGTGCTCGGGGTGAAGGGCAGCGTATCCGCTTCGTCTCGCGCGAGCGCGCCTATCATGGCGTAAACATCGGCGGCGTCTCACTGTCGGGCATCAATAAGAACCGCGCGGCCTTTGCCGCCTCGATCCCTCATGTCGCGCTGATGCGTCACACCTGGCTTGAAGAAAACCGCATGACGCGCGGCGAGCCGGAACACGGCGCCGAGCTGGCCGAGGATCTGGAGCGGATCTGCCAGACCTATGGGCCGGAGAACATCGCCGCCTGTTTCGTTGAACCGGTCGCCGGTTCGACCGGCACGCTAATCCCGCCCAAGGGCTACCTGAAGCGCCTGCGCGAGATCTGCGACCAGCACGGCATCCTGCTTGTGTTCGACGAGGTCATCACCGGTTTCGGTCGTCTGGGCGCGCCGTTCGGCAGCCAGAAGTTCGACGTGGTGCCCGATATCGTCACCATGGCCAAGGCACTGACTAACGGCGCCATTCCGATGGGCGCGGTCGCCGTGCGCGACGAAATCTATGACACCGTCACCAACGCCGGCGCTGACAACGCAATCGAGCTGTTCCACGGCTATACCTACTCGGCCCATCCGGCCGCTTGCGCCGCCGGCCTGAAGGCCCAGGAGATTTATGCCCGCGAAGGCCTGTTCGAACGCGCAGCGGAACTCGCGCCCTACTTCGAGGAGGCGGTCTTCAGTCTGAAGGACCATCCGATGGTGTTCGATCTGCGCGTCATCGGCCTGATGTCGGGCATCGAGCTTCACAACGACGGTGTGCCGGGCCGGCGCGGCCAGCAGGTGCAGAAGGATCTGTTCTGGAACGGCTGCCATGTGAAGTTCACCGGCGACTGTGCGATCGTGACACCTGCGTTCATCGCCGAGCGAGCGCATGTCGACGAGATCATCGATAAGATCCGCAAGACGCTGGACCAGTACGTCTGACGCTATTGTCGGCCGCGAGACGGCCTTAACATATTGAGAATGATGGACAATTCGCCATGAAAATGACCACGGAGGAGGCCTTCGTCAAAGTCCTGCAGATGCACGGCATCGAGCACGCCTTTGGCATTATCGGATCGGCCTTCATGCCCATCTCCGATCTGTTTCCGCAGGCCGGCATCCGTTTCTGGGATGTCGCGCATGAGACCAATGGCGGTCTGATCTGCGACGGCTTCACCCGCGCGACCGGCAAGATGGGCATGGCGATCGCCCAGAATGGCCCGGGCGTCACCGGCTTCGTCACCGCCATCAAGACCGCCTACTGGAACCACACACCGATGCTGCTGGTAACGCCACAGGCGGCCAACAAGACGATCGGCCAAGGTGGCTTCCAGGAAGTCGAGCAGATGGCGCTGTTCCGGGACATGGTCTGCTACCAGGAGGAGGTGCGCGACGCCTCGCGCATGGCCGAGGTGCTGAACCGAGTGATCGAAAAGGCGTGGCGCGCTTCGGCGCCGGCCCAGATCAACGTGCCGCGTGATCTGTGGACCCAGGTGATCGATGTCGAACTGCCGCAGATCGTGCGGATCGAACGCTCGGCCGGCGGCGAGGAGTCGGTGGCTGAGGCAGCCAGGCTGCTGTCGGAAGCGAAGTTCCCGGTCATCCTGTCGGGCGCGGGCGTGGTGATCGGCAACGCGATCGACGAATGTGTCGCGCTCGCCGAGCGTTTGGATGCGCCGGTGTGCAGCGGCTATCAGCACAACGACAGCTTCCCCGGCAGCCATCCGCTAGCCTGCGGTCCGCTGGGCTATAACGGCTCGAAGGCGGCGATGGAGCTGATCGCCAAGGCCGACGTGGTGCTGGCGCTGGGCACCCGACTCAACCCGTTCTCGACCCTGCCGGGCTACGGCATCGACTATTGGCCCAAGGACGCGACGATCATCCAGGTCGACATGAACCCCGACCGGATCGGGCTGACCAAGAAGGTCACCGTGGGTATCTGCGGCGATGCCAAGAAGGTCACCCAGCAGCTTCTCGCCGCACTTGCCCCGGACGCGGGCAATCTCGGCCGCGATGAGCGCAAAGCACTGATTCACCAAACGAAATCCGCCTGGCTGCAGACCTTGAGCGGCATGGACCATGAGGACGACGATCCCGGCACGACATGGAACGAGGATGCACGTACCCGCGACGCCGATCTGATGTCGCCGCGCATGGCATGGCGCGCCATTCAGGCCGGTCTGCCGGACAAAGCCATTATCTCCAGCGACATCGGCAACAATTGCGCCATCGGCAATGCCTATCCAATGTTTGAGGAAGGCCGGAAGTACCTGGCGCCCGGCCTGTTTGGCCCGTGTGGCTACGGTTTCCCGGCGATCATCGGCGCCAAGATCGGTTGTCCCGACGTGCCGGTGGTCGGTTTTGCCGGCGATGGTGCGTTCGGCATCTCGATGAGCGAGATGAGCTCGATCGGCCGCGAAGATTGGCCTGCGGTCACCATGGTGATCTTCCGCAACTATCAGTGGGGCGCGGAAAAGCGCAATTCCATCCTGTGGTACGACAACAACTTCGTCGGCACCGAGCTCAACCCCAACCTGAGCTATGCCAAGGCAGCTGACGGTTGCGGTCTGAAGGGCGTCACGGTCAAGACCCAGGATGAACTGTCTGCGGCGTTGAAGGAGGCCTGCAAGGCCCAGGACGATGGCGTGACGACATTCATCGAGGTCGTGTTGAACCAGGAATTGGGCGAGCCATTCCGCCGCGATGCCATGAAAAAGCCGGTTGTGGTGGCGGGCATCGATGCCGCCGACATGCGGCCCCAGCAGTCGGCCTAGCAGCTGGACGTCAGGGCCGGCTGGCGTTCGTGCCGGCTGGCCTCAACATAAAGCCATTGCTGGCCCTAAGGTGGGTTGGGCCTTTGCCATAGCATTGTTTGGCCAAGAAAAAACAAAAGCCGGGCCTTGAGTTCGGTGGGCAGTCGAGGGGAGGGAGTGCAGTTTTGTTTAAGGGTCCTTTCGAATTCATTGAAGGCACTTTCATTGCGTGCAACCCCCGTTAGAATTCTTGCTCGGAGGTTGTCTAACTTGTTGTGCCATAAGGCGAATTAGGATCCGAACGTATCGACAGTGAGGTGAGCGCGCGCCGCATGAGCAAGTTCCCTGTCCTTGACCAAGGACCGGGTTTGCCGGGTTCCTCACTGTCGCTGGGAGTGCCGAAAGGGTGGGTTCGGCCCGTGATCGTTTGACCAAGCGAACGTCGGAACGGGCCCAATTGACATCAAGAAACCAAAAAACTGGGAGATCTGATCAATGAATTTCAAGAAAACACTATTGGGCGCCGCCGCGGCGTCTCTGGTGGCTTTTACCGGTGCGGCTCAGGCTGCCGATGTGGTTATCGGTGTGCCGAACTGGCCGTCCGTGCGCGTCACGGGCCACGTCCTGAAGGTCGTCATGGAGGACAACCTCGGTCTTGAGGTTGAGCTGCAGAACGGCACCAACCCGGTGGTCTTCGAGGCCATGGATTCCGGCGCCATGCATGTGCATCCGGAAGTCTGGCTGCCGAACCAGGCGAACCTGAACCAGACGTTCGTTCAGGAGAAGGGCACGGTCCGTCAGAACCCGAACGGCGTTGAGGCGTTCCAGGGTATGTGCGTCACCAAGCAGACGGCTGATGCGACCGGTATCGTCAATCTGTCCGATTTGACCGATCCGGACATGGCGAGCCAGTTCGACACCGATGGCGACGGCATGGGTGAGATCTGGATTGGCGCGTCGGGCTGGGCCTCGACCAATGTCGAGAAGGTCCGCGCGAAGTCGTACGGCTACGACGAGACGATGAATCTGAAGGAGATGGACGAGACGCTGGCGCTGGCCGAGGTCGATAACGCGATCGCCCAGGACGGCAACATCGTCTTCTTCTGCTATACGCCGCACCACATGTTCGCGCTCTACGACCTCGTTGTACTGGAAGAGCCGGCGCATGATGCCGATAACTGGGTGATGATCCAGCCGACTGACGATCCCGAGTGGCTGGAAAAGTCGAGCACGCCGATGGCCTGGGACCTGGCCTATCTGCACATCCACTATGCGGCCGAGCTTGAAGACACCTATCCGGAAGCCGCCAAGCTTCTGTCGCAGGTTCAACTGGACACGGATACCGTCTCCCAGATGACCTATGCGCTGGTCGTCGAGAAACAGGATCCCGAGGAGTTCGCCCGTGCCTGGGTGAGCGAAAACCAGGATGTTGTCGACTCCTGGCTGAAGTAGGCCGACGTCGTTGATATGATCAAACCGGTGGCGGCGCCCTTCACGGGTGCCGCCATTGATCGCAGCTTCCGGCAAAGGGCCATCTAAGAGCCACGGCCGAGGGGGTGCTTCTTGCTCAGGAGGGGGTGTTCCGTGAGCGAAGACGTCATTGTGCTGGAAGACGTCTGGAAGATCTTTGGCCAACGCGCCGATGAGGCGATGGCCGCGGTCGAAGAAAAAGGTCTATCCAAGGCAGAGGTTCTGGAACAGTACGAATGTGTTGTCGGCATCGCCGACTGCTCGTTCTCGGTTGCGCGTGGCGAGATCTTCTGTGTCATGGGCCTGTCGGGCTCCGGCAAGTCGACCATGGTGCGCCACCTCAACCGTCTGATCGAACCGACCGCCGGTAAGATCTCCGTCTTGGGCAAGGACATGCGGTCCCTAGGCGGCGAAGAGCTGCGCGAGATGCGGGCGATGCATATCGGCATGGTGTTCCAGCACATGGCGCTGCTGCCCCATCGCACCGTTCGCGACAATGTCGGATTCCCGCTGCAGGTGCGCGGCGAGCCCAAGTCGAAGCGCTGGGACGTCTCCCAGAAGTGTATCTCCATGGTCAATCTGGACGGCTATGAGGACCGTTTCCCGCGCGAGCTTTCGGGCGGCATGCAGCAGCGCGTTGGCCTGGCTCGCGCCCTGGCATCCGACCCCGAAGTCCTGTTGATGGATGAGCCGTTCTCCGCCCTCGACCCGCTGATCCGCCGCCAGTTGCAGGACCAGTTCATGGCGCTGTCGGCGGAGCTGCACAAGACCACCGTTTTCATCACCCATGACCTGGACGAAGCAATCCGCATCGGCAACCGCATCGCCATCATGAAGGACGGGCGGATCGTTCAGATCGGCACGCCCGAGGACATCGTCACCAAACCGGCCGACGACTACGTCAAGGATTTCGTCGAGGGCATCTCCCGGCTCAAACTGGTGTTCGCCCATTCGATCATGGAAGACCTGTCGAGCTACAAGCCGGCGCACGGCGAAGACTTGAGCGCGTCCCGGCGGGTGCCCCATGACACCGACCTCGATCACCTGATCGATATCGCGACCGAGTCCGATCACCCGATCGTGGTGCAGAACGACAGCGGCGTCGATGTCGGCGTCATCAGCAAGTCGACGCTGCTGAAAGGCATTCAGGGAGGCAAGGCATGAGCGACACCGGCCTCGAACTTGGCCCCAAGGCGCTGTCCAGCTCGGTCGGCGACTTCGCCCAGGAGAACAGTGACTACTATTCCGCTGAGTTTGCCAAAATTCAGGGCACCACCGGCTTCCCGTGGTCGTGGAACACCATGGCCGCCGTCTTCGGACCGCTCTGGGGGGCGGCGCGCGGCGCCTGGGGTTTCTTCTGGGCGTTCCTGGTGCTGGAACTCTTCGCGCTGGTGCAGCTCGGCAAGGGCCTGTGGGGTGAACTGGGCGCCGACCAGCTCGCCCGCTACGAACGTTTGCTGACCAATATCGCGACGCGCGAGCAGCAGGCCGAGGAAGCCCTTGCGGCGGGCGACACGGAAACCGCCGAGACCGCGCTTTCGGTCGCTGAGAACCTAAAGAAGGTCGCCGAGACCGCCCAGGCGGAAGCGGCGGCGGCGGCGGGCGAGTCGACGACCTACCTGCTGGTTGGCATCGGTCTTCTGGTCTTCTTTAAGCTGGTTGAAGGCTTCTACGCCAACATGGTCTACGAAAAACAGTACCTGCGTTGGCGCGCCAGGCCTTCGGTGCAGTCCGGTGTCAGCCGGAACAGCACCATCTTCGGCGCCTTCCTGTTGGTCGCCATCTGGCCGCTGACCCTGTTCCGTTTCACCGTGACCGATCCAGACGAAATCCTCAGCCGGCTGACCGGCGGTTTCTTCGGCGGCGAGATCCCGATCACCGAGTTCCCGATCGGCAAGGAGTTCTTCGCCAGCTGGGCAAGGCTGGGCGACGAAGGGTTCGACTGGTTGGCCAACAACTTCGGTAATGTGTTTGACGGTGTCACCGCCGCCATCAGGGCCGTGCTCGACGGCCTAGAGGTCGTCTTGATCGAGACGCCGTGGCCGGTGGTCATGGTGGTGATCGTGGTCATGGCCTATCGCTTGGCCGGACCGCGCGTCGCGATCTTCACGGCAGCGTCGTTGGCCTATCTGGCGTTTATGGGATTGTGGGAAATCTCCATGATCACCGTTGCCCTGATCGGCGCCGGTGCCGCGCTCTGCGTCATCTTCGGCATTCCGCTCGGCATCTGGTTCGGCAAGAGCAAGCGCGCCTATACCTTCGCCGAGCCGGTGCTGGACTTCATGCAGACCATGCCGGCCTTCGTCTATCTGATACCGATCATCGCCTTCTTTGGCACCGGCAAGCCGCCGGGCGTCCTGGCGACCATCATCTTCGCCATGCCGCCGGTGATCCGCCTGACGGCGCTGGGCATGCGCGGCGTGCCGGAGACGACCAAGGAGGCGGCGATCGCGTTCGGCTGTTCGAAATGGCAGTTGCTGCGCAATGTCGAGATACCGCTCGCCATGCCGTCGATCATGACCGGCATCAACCAGACGATCCTGATGAGCCTCTCCATGGTCGTCATCGCCTCGCTGATCGGCGCCGAAGGTTTGGGTGCGCTGATTCTGGAGGCCTTGCAGTACGCCGCGAAGGGTCAAGGTCTGCTCGGCGGTCTGGCGATCCTGTTCTGCGCAATGGTCATCGACCGCATTGCCCAGGGTATGTACCGCAAGAAAGTGGCTGGGGATTAGAAGTGGGGGCGGCGAGCGAAACGGGCCGTTGGGGGGCTCGTTTCGCTCGCGACTTCTCAGCCAGCGACAGGCCGCACCGGACTTCGCTGATGCGGTGATGCTCCTGTAGTCTGTTGGTCTCATGAAGATCGCCGCAGCCCGCCTCTATCGCCAAATCCAGCCCTTCGCCGCCGGACCCTATGTTTGCCGCGGCCATGCGGAAGATGGTTTCGACAGCTCAATCGTGGCGCTGATGGCCGAAGACGGCACCATCGGCTGGGGTGAGGCCGCGCCGCTTGGCGCCTTCTATGCCGAAGCGTTTCCCGAGGCGATCCGTGCCGGTATCACGCGGTTGCTGCCCGATGTCGTGGGCCAGCGCGCTGACGCGCCCGCGCGGCTGGCCGACCACCTCAACGATCTCATGTTCGGTCAGCCCGCGGTGAAGTCAGCCATCGACATGGCGGCCTGGGACCTGGCGGCACG
>JBCCIS010000074.1 GCA_039028155.1 Pseudomonadota bacterium | reverse complement strand
CACGTGGAGCGCCAGGTCTTCGATCTCCTCGTCTTCCTGCTGGAGAACGCCGATCGTGTGGTCTCGAGGCGATGCCCAGCCAGGTAATGGCGTCGGGGAAGTCGCGCCAGATCAGATAGCCCAGAATTGTGCCGCCGATGATCTCGACATAGGCGAACGGCGCCAGCAGGGACGCCGGCGCATGCGCGTAGGCGCGGATGGTGAAACCGTTGCTGCTCGCCGACAGGATCGCGACGACGACGAGGCCGAGCCAAATCTCCGGCGTCGGTGCCTGCCAATAGAACGGCGATGTAACGATAAGCACGACGAAACCGACAATGGCGGCCCAGAACATCATGGTCCCGGTGCCGTGGTGCGGCGCCAGCATGCGCGTGATAACCGCGTAGACGGAGTAGAAGCAGACGGCGCCCAGCGGTAGCAACGCCGGCCAGCCCATGCCGTCGTCGAAGGTCGGCCGGATCATGATGAGCGCGCCGGCCAAGCCGAAACCACATGCCGACCAGCGGCGTGGGCCAACCTTTTCCTTAAGGACGAGTGCGGCGAGGGCGGTGACCATGAGGGGCCCGAGTAGGATGATGGCAATGACATCGACCAGCGGTAGGAAAGCGAGGCCCGAGAAGAAGCAGATGGCGCTGCCGAACTGGCAGCAAGATCGGACGAACTGCAAGCGCGGCCTACTTGTCCTGACCAGGTGCGCGAGGTTCGTCGTGCGTGCAAGGAACGGCACGGCGACGATCATCGCGGCGGCCTGAAACAGCGCGACCTGAAATACCGGCACCTGCTCGATGGTCAGCTTCGCGACCGCGTCGGAGCAGTTGATCAGGATAAGCGCCGTCAGCATCAACAAGATGCCGATCATGTACGGATGCCGCCCGCCGCCGGTTACGACGTCACCATGCACCGTCTCCGGCGGCGGAAGATCGGGATGGGTCATGCGGGCTAGCCGTCGGCCAGCGCCGTTTCGCAGGCTTTGCCCAGACGCAGGATGGCGGCTTCCTGGTGGGCGCGCTGCATGACCATGAGGCCCGCCGGCAAGCCGATATCGTCGCGGCCGCAAGGCAGGGTCAGCGCGCAGAGTTTCAACAGGTTACCGGGCGTCGTGTTGCGCAGGGTGTTGCGATTGGCTTTGCGATAGGCCGCCTCGTCATCGATCAGGCCGGCGATCGGCGGCGGGCTGATCGGCACGGTGGGCGCGATCATGGCGTCCCAACCGGCGAGCCGCCGGGCCATGACATCCTGCACGGCCTCCAGCTCGTTCTGCATGCGCACCAGATTGAAGCCGGCGAGCTTCGTGCCCTCGCGAAAGCGCGGCAGCATGTTGGCGTAGATCAGGTCCGGCTTGTCTTCGACCAGATCACCCCAACTGGCATAGGCCTCGACGGTCACAACGCCGCCGCCCTTGCCCATGATCTGGACCGCCTGATCGATCTCATCGACCTGCTCCCAGGCGACTGTGGCGCCGGCGCGCTCCATGGCCTCGACGCCGGTGCGCACCGCCCGCTCGATCCCCGGATCCACTTCGGCCCACATCGCATTCTTCGGCGCCAGGAACCGTTTGCCCTTGAGCGAGACGCCGGTCAGATCGGCGGCTTTGCGTCCGCTCAGAACGGACCACACGGCGTTGGCGTCGGCGACGTCACGGGTCAAGGGACCGATGGTGTCGAGGCTCGGCGACAGCGGCAGGATGCCGTCGAGCGTCAGGTCGCCGGCGGTTGTTTTGAGACCGACGACGCCGTTCAGGGATGCGGGAATACGGACCGAGCCGCCGGTGTCCGAACCGATGCCCGCCGGCGCCAGGCCGCGCGCGACGGAGACCGCGGCGCCCGACGATGACCCGCCGGGGATGCGCGCGACATTCTCGTCATGGGCATTGGGCGGCGTGCCGTGTGTCGTGTTGATGCCGAGGCCGGAAAACGCGAACTCCGTCAGGTTGGTCTTGCCCAGGCAGATCGTGCCGGCTCGCGTCGCGCGCGCCAGAAGCGTGGCGTCATGCTCGGGCACGCGGCCCTGTAAGGCACGCGCGGCGCCGCTGGTCTCGACGCCCGCCGTATCGACCAGGTCCTTCCATGACAGCGGCACGCCGTCGAGCGGTCCGTGCCGCAGGCCCGCCTTGGCGCGTGCCCGCGCCGCTTCGGCCTCGGCGCGCGCGCGTTCCGGTGTCAGGCGCAGGTAGACCAGATGATCGGGATCGTCCGCGGCGATGCGTTCGAGGAAATGATTGGTCAGCGCGACCGGATCGATGACGCCGCTTGCGATGCCCTCGCCCAGTTCCAATGCCGTCATGTCGTGCCAGGCCTCGGCCATCGGCGCCCCCCTTCCCGTACTTCCAGGCCGCCAATCTAGTCTGCCCGGGATGTGCTGGACAATGCGCGACGGCGTGACGATGTTTCCCACATGGATGTTTCGAGTCGGCAAGACGCTGAGATCGCCATTGTCGGCGGCGGCCTGAACGGTCTCACCGCGGCCGTGGCGCTGGCCGGTGCCGGCTTCGACATTGTCCTGATCGACCGCCGTGACCCCCGCGAGACCCTGGACGCCGGCTTTGACGGTCGGGTGTCGTCGATCGCCTGGAGCTCCAAGGTCATGCTGGAGACGATCGGCGTCTGGCAGGGCGTCGATGACGCGGCCGAGCCTATCCTGGAGATCCGCGTTTCCGACGGCGACGCGCCGCTTTTCCTGCACTACGACCACCGGGATGTCGGCGACCATCCTCTTGGTTTCATCGCTGAAAACCGAATCCTGCGCCAAGCGCTGATCGAGCGGCTGGCCAATCTGAACAACGTCCAAATCAGAGCGCCACACGAGGTGGCAGGATTGGATCGCGAACCCGAAACCGCCACCGTGGCGCTGGCCGATGGCAGTCGGATCAACGCGCCCTTGGTTATCGCCTGTGACGGTGCCTTCTCGCCGGTGCGCGATCTGGCGGGTATCCGCCATGTTCGGCATGCCTATGGTCAGACCGGGATCGTCACGACCGTGCTGCATGAGCGTCCCCATCGCGGCATCGCGCATGAGCGTTTTCTGCCCGCCGGACCCTTCGCCATTCTGCCGCTGCCCGGCAACCGCTCGTCGCTGGTGTGGACCGAGGCCGCCGACATCGCCGAACGTATCCTCACGCTCGATGACGACGGGTTCCTTGAGGAGCTCATGTGGCGCTTCGGCGACTTTCTGGGCGCGGTCGAGCCTGTCGGGCCGCGCTGGTCCTATCCGCTGACCCTGGTCCACGCCGAACGTTATGCCGATCACCGGCTGGCTCTGGTCGGCGATTCCGCCCATCTGATCCATCCGATCGCCGGCCAGGGCTACAATCTCGGTCTGCGCGACACCGCGGCCCTGGCCGAAGTGCTGGCCGATCGCCGCCACCTGGGACTGGAGCCCGGCCACAGCGACGGGCTGGAGCGGTACGCCCGGTGGCGCCGGGTCGACAATCTGATGTTGATCGCCGTCACCGACAGTCTTAACCGTTTGTTCTCCAACGATCTGGCGCCGATCAGGCTGGCGCGGGACGTCGGACTGGCCGTTGTTAACCAATTGCCGCCTCTCAAAAAACTCTTCATGCGTCACGCGATGGGAACCGTGGGCCATCTGCCGCGGCTGCTGCGCGGCGAAGCGCTCTGACAGGGAAGCTCTAACTGCCTGATAACAAACGCTAATGACGAATTGATCAGGCGTTACCAATCGAAATGAGCAGCCTCATAACCGATTAGGGCGCGCCTGTTCGCCAATGAGCGGCGCGGGCGGCCGGATAAATGTATCCAAAGTGTTATCGCGACACGGCCGACCCCCACGAAACCCCCGCGTCGCGATAGAGATTAAGCATCACAGACCTCCTAGATGCGTCGCGCGGCCCACCCAGCCAACCGGCTCATCGCAGATCAGGACCGGAACCCGACCTCCCCCGACCCCAAACCCCACCGGTTCTGATCTTTCTTCAGACGCCGCTCCCGACCCCAAGGGAGCGGCGTCATTTTTTTGGCCGCCGGGTTTGACCTTCCAGTAACTGGAAGCCCCATGGTAGAGGGGGACCAACAGCCGAATGCTGTTGGCGAGGATCACTTCGTTGCGGGAGCCTAACGGTGAACGGCATCACGATCGGTCAGGCGGCCGCGTCTTCGGGCCTGCCTGCCAAGACAATCCGGTTCTACGAGGAGATTGGCCTTGTCGAGCCCGCGAGACGGACTGACAGCGGTTACCGCGTCTATTCCGACGCGGACATCCATGTTCTGCGCTTCGTGGAACGGGCGCGCCGGCATGGCTTCACCGTCGAAGAATGCCGCCAGCTTCTCGCCCTCTACCGTGACGACGACCGCTCCAGCGGCGAGGTCAAGGCGCTGACCGAAAAGCGCATCGCCGACATCGACGCCAAGATCGACGAACTGAAGGCCATGCGGCGGACGCTTTCCGATCTGGCGGACCGCTGCCACGGCGACGGCCGGCCGGACTGTCCGATCCTCGACGACCTGGCGGATGGCGGCGATCATGAGTGATGCCCATGACCACGGTTGCTGCGGCCACGCCGTGCGTTCGGCCGCGGCCGCACCGGTTGTGCCGGGGGCGATCTACACCTGTCCCATGCATCCGGAGGTGCGCCAGGAAGGTCCCGGTAGCTGTCCGATCTGCGGCATGGCACTGGAGCCGGAGGCGGTTACCGCCGAACAGCCGCCCAATCCGGAGCTAATCGACTTTACCCGCCGCTTCTGGATCGGCTTGGTGCTCGGCCTGCCGGTGTTCCTGCTGGAAATGGCGTCCCATGTCGGCATCCCGGTCCATGATGTGATTGACGCACGCACGTCTCAGTGGGTGCAGGGTGTGTTGGCGACGCCGGTTGTCCTGTGGTGCGGGTTGCCGTTCTTCCAGCGCGGCTGGAAGTCGATCGTCACCTGGCGCCTCAACATGTTCACCCTGATCGCGATCGGCACCGGCGCGGCCTATGCCTACAGCGTCGTCGCGCTGATTTTCCCGGACGCCTTCCCGTCGGAGTTCCAAGCATCGGGCGGCACGGTGCCCGTCTACTTCGAAGCGGCCGCCGTCATCATCGTGCTGATCCTTTTAGGCCAAGTCCTGGAGCTTCGCGCGCGTGAGCGGACCGGCAACGCGTTGCGCAGTCTGCTCGACCTCGCGCCGCGCACCGCAAGGCGTCTGATAGATGGCGACGGCGATGAAGAGGTGCCGCTCGACCAGATCGTCGCCGGCGATCTGTTGCGCGTGCGGCCCGGCGAAAAGGTGCCGGTCGACGGCGACGTCACCGACGGTCGCAGCAATGTCGATGAGTCCATGGTGACCGGCGAGCCCGTGCCCGTCGCCAAGCAGGCCGGCGACCCCGTCATCGGCGGCACGGTCAACGGCGCGGGCGGGTTCGTCATGCGCGCCACCGGCGTCGGGTCGGACACCATGCTGGCGCAGATCGTCAACATGGTCGCACAGGCGCAACGCAGTCGCGCGCCGATCCAGGGCGCCGCCGACAAGGTCGCCGGCATCTTCGTGCCGGGCGTCGTCGCCATCGCCGTGATTGCCTTTATCGCCTGGATGATCTGGGGACCGGCGCCCAGCTTCGACTATGCCCTGGTCGCCGCCGTTTCCGTCTTGATCATCGCATGCCCCTGCGCGCTTGGCTTGGCGACGCCGGTTTCGATCATGGTCGGCACCGGGCGCGGCGCGCACATGGGTGTCTTGATTCGCGATGCCGAATCGCTGGAGCGTTTCGAAAAGGTCGACACCCTGGTGGTCGACAAGACCGGCACGGTGACCGAGGGACGCCCGCAACTGGTCTCCGTCGTCGCCGTTGGCGCCATCGACGAAACCGAACTGCTGCGCTTGGCAGCGAGCCTGGAGCGCGCCAGCGAACATCCCTTGGCCGCGTCGATCGTCGCCGGCGCTGGCGACCGCAATCTCACCTTGAGCGACGCAAAGGACTTCGAGTCGGTGACCGGGCAAGGCGTGACCGGTGAGGTCGATGGCCGGCGCGTCGCGCTCGGCAACATGAAACTGCTGGAAGGTCTCGGCATCTCATCCGATGCGCTTGTGACGCGTGCGGCGGAGGATCGCGCGCGCGGTGAAACCGTGATGCTGGTCGCGATCGATGGTCAAGCCGCGGGCTTGATCGGCGTTGCCGACCCGATCAAACAGACCAGCGCCGCCGCGTTTGAACGGTTGGCGGGCCTGGGCCTGCGCATTGTCATGCTGACCGGCGACACCGAAGCCACGGCCAAGGCCGTCGCGGCAAGGCTACCGATCGATGAGGTCATCGCCGACGTATTGCCGACCGAGAAAGGTGCGGTGATCGAGCGGCTGCGCGGCGAAGGCCGGGTCGTCGCCATGGCGGGCGACGGCGTCAACGACGCACCGGCGCTGGCCGCCGCTGATGTTGGTATCGCCATGGGCACCGGCGCCGACGTTGCCAAGGAAAGCGCTGGCATCACGTTGGTGAAGGGCAATCTGGACGGCATCGTGCGCGCGCGTCATCTGAGCCACGCGGTGATGGCGAACATCCGCCAGAATCTGTTCTTCGCGTTTATCTATAATGGCCTTGGCGTGCCGATCGCGGCCGGCCTGCTCTATCCCTTCTTCGGCGTTCTGCTCAGTCCGATGATCGCGGCCGCCGCCATGAGCCTGAGCTCGGTCTCTGTCATTTCGAACGCGTTGCGGTTGAAGGCGGTCAAGCTGGACGATTGAACGTTGGCCGCGATGCATCGGTCGCCCGCATCACGATTGGGCTTTATCTCGGGCCCAACTTGGTCTCATAGTTTCGCGGTCCGGTTGCAGCCATGCGGAGATGCGCGATGCCTGAGACGTTCGACCTGACCATCGACAACGCGGCGACATGGTGGGCAAGCGACTTCGCCTCCCTGGACGACATTGCCGTTGGCCTGACGCGGCACCAGCGCGATGCCCTCACCTGGTTTGCCCGTAGTGTGCGCGGCGCAAACAGGTCCTGGTATGACCTGACATCGGATGATGAAGCTCTTCCCGCGCTGACATCCACATTGGCGACCATACGCCACGAGGTCTACCGGGGCCGTGGCGTGGTGCTGTTGCGCGGCCTGCCGTTCGACGAACTCGACGAGGACGAGGCGGCGGTCATCGCGTGGGCGGTCGGCGCTCATTTCGGCCGGCGCGCGTCGCAAAACGCCTATGGCGATCTGCTCGGCCGTGTCGAGCTTAACCGCGAGCGCGACGACGCGTGGCGCGGGTACGGCAAGAGCACGCCGTCCGGTTTCCACACCGACCATGTCGACGGTCTGGGTCTGGCCTGCGTGCGTCCGGCGGCATCCGGCGGCGCGTCGCGCTTGCTCAGCGCCGGCGCGGTCCACAACGTGATGGCCGAGGAGCGTCCGGATCTGTTGCGCGCGCTCTATTGCGGCGCGCCGATGCATTGGTACGGCGAACCGCCGTCACCAGGCGAGACGGTCAGCGACTTCACCGTGCCCGTGTTCTCGCAGAGCCAAGGGCGGATCGTCTGCGTTTTCTTGCCAAGCTATATGCGGGCGGCCGCCGAGGAGACCGGCGGTACGCTGGATCCGGATCTCGAGGCAGCATTTTCGTTGTTCAAGGAGATCAGCGAACGGGACGGCATGGCGCTGGAAATCGACTTGGCGTCCGGCGACATGATCGTGATCGACAACAAGGCGGTGTTGCACGGTCGACGAGCTTTTGACGCGGACGCCGAAAGCGCGGCCAACCGCCTGCTCTACCGCCTGTGGTTCGAGGTCGAGCCGGCGCGCCCGGCGCATGCCGGTGTGGTTGCCTACTACGAGGGACTGAAGCGGGCCTATCGCGACCCCGTGCTTAAATCGGCCTGACCGCCGAACAAGCGGAGTGCGAAACCGCCACGACGACTCAACCTTGCCCCGCCCCGCCCCCTCGGCGCATACTTCAGGCGCGCCCCAGAGACAAATCCGCCCGATGGCGTCGCCCGGCGACGGCCTTCTGGTCGTGGGTTTTCTCTAACCCACTGATATTATTGACGATACATGGCCTGAGGCGGGTCGTGGATGGATGAAGCGGAGAACACCATGACCACCATCGACACACGTGCGATCGACCATGCTTCGGCTTGGAAGGGCGGCGATTTCGAGAGCCCGGACGATTTTGCGTTCGACCTTGAGCCGCGCCATCTGGCCGCTTTCGAGGCGGTGGTCGCGCGTGCCAAGCGCGATGGCGTCGGCCTGCAGGATCTCGCGGCCCAGCATGTCGCGATGCCCGAGATCGAGGATGACCTTCTGGCCATCCGCGACGAGTTGATGGAAGGACGCGGCCTGATTGTCGTGCGTGGTTTCCCAATCGAGACCATGAGCGAGGAGGATCTGGGTATCGTCTATTGGGCGATCGGCAGCTATTTCGGCCACGGCGTCGCGCAGAGCCCGATGGGCGACCGGCTGGGTTATGTCACCGATGTGTCGGAGCCGGGCAAGCGCGAGCGTGGTTATCGCAGCGCCAAGGAGCTTCGTCTGCACACCGATAACGACGACATTGTCGGGCTGATGTGCATCCGCCAGGCCAAGAGCGGCGGCATGAGCCGGTTGAGCAGCTCGGTCGCGATCCATAACGAGATCGCCGCCACCAGGCCTGACCTGCTGGAACCGCTCTATGAGGGATTCCATTATCACTGGTTCGGCGAGCAGCCGCCCGGCCAGGGTGTCGTCACGGACTACAAGGTCCCAGTCTTCTGCCGTGAGGACGGCAAGCTCTCGGCGTGTTTCCTGCGCGAGTTCATTGAGATGGGCGCCGAAGAGCTGGGCCAGCCGCTAAGCGACAAGCAGGTCGAGGCGCTCGACTGTTTCGAGGCCGTCGCGAACCGCGACGACGTTGTCCTGACCTTTCAGCTGGAGCCCGGCTGGACCTCGTTCATCAATAACTACACCGTCCTGCATTCGCGGACCGGTTTCGAGGATTGGCCGGAGCTGGATCGCCGCCGGCTATTGTTCCGTCTGTGGCTGAAGGCCGACCCGCCGCGGCCGGTGCATCAGAACCTTCGCCGCTACTATGGCGTGGACGGCATGCATGTTGACGGGCGCGAGCACACGTACTTCGAAGCCGATCGCGCCAGCGCCTGATCTCGCTCGTCGGGTTCGCGGCATTCCCCCTCGCCGCGCGTTTCACTTCTGTCTATCCGCCAGCGAGGTTAGGTCATGGCGATCAAGAGTATCAATCCGACGACCGGTGAAACGATCCAGAGTTTCAAGGAACTGACGCTCGGAGAACTCGACGCCAAGCTAGGCCGCGCGGTCGAGGCACAGGCGGCCTGGCGCCAGACCGATTTCGGCGTGCGCAGCAAGCTCATGCACGATGTTGCCGCCGCGCTTGAGGCACGGCGTGACGAATGGGCGGTGTTGATGACGGCGGAGATGGGCAAGACGCTCGTCTCGGCCAAGGCAGAGGTCGACAAGTGCGCGTGGGTCTGCCGCTACTACGCGGAGAACGCCAGCGCCTTTTTGGCCGATCAGGTGATCGCGTCCGATGCCAGCCGCAGCTACGTGCGCTTTCTGCCGCTCGGCGTCGTGCTCGCGGTCATGCCGTGGAACTTCCCGTTCTGGCAGCTCTTCCGGTTCGCCGCGCCGGCGATCATGGCCGGCAATGCCGGCGTCCTGAAGCATGCGTCCAACGTGCCGCAATCCGCTCTTGCCATCGAGGAGGTCTTTGCCGCCGCCAAGGCGCCGGAGGGACTGTTTCAGACTCTGCTGATCGGCTCGTCCAAGGTCGCGAAGGTGATCGACGACGATAGGATCGCCGCAGCGACGCTGACCGGCAGCACAGAAGCGGGCGTTGCCGTCGCCGGGCGCGCCGGCGCCAACATCAAGAAGACCGTACTGGAACTGGGCGGCAGCGATCCCTTCATCGTCATGCCGTCGGCCAGGTTGGACGATGCGGTGGCGACGGCGGTCAAGGCGCGCACCATCAACAACGGCCAGTCGTGCATCGCCGCCAAACGGTTCATCGTGCACAAGGACGTCTACACCGCGTTCAAGAAGAAGTTCGTCAAGGCGATGCAGGCGCTCACCGTCGGCGATCCGATGGACGCGGCGACCGATATCGGCCCGCTCGCCACCCAGCAGGGCCTGGACGATGTCGACAGCCAGGTGAAGGCCTCGGTCAAGGCAGGTGCCAAGGCCTTGTGCGGCGGCGCACCGATCAAAGGCGACGGCTTCTTCTATCCGCCGACCGTGCTGGCCGACATTCCAGAGGACGCGCCGGCCTTCGATCAGGAAGTCTTCGGCCCGGTCGCGCTGTTGCACAAGGTGAAGGACATCGACGCGGCGATCGCGCTCGCCAACGCCAGCGAGTTCGGCCTGGCGTCCAGCGTCTGGACCAACGACGCGGGCGAACAGCGCCGCTTCATCGACGAGCTCGAAGCCGGCTCCACCTTCGTTAACGCCATGGTCGCCTCCGACCCGCGCCTGCCCTTCGGCGGCGTCAAGAAGTCCGGTTACGGCCGCGAGCTCAGCCCCTACGGCATCCGGGAGTTCGTCAACGTGAAGACGATCTATATCTCGTAGACCCGTTGTCGCCGGGGGTCGCGGGGGTTAGGTTCCCGGCCCGCTCCACCGACGTCCATATCGCCATGCCCTACTTGCCGGAGCTGCGAACCGAGCGGCTTTCTCTGCGGCCGTTGATCCGTGACGACATTGACACCCTGGTCGGGATGTATGGCGATCCCGAGGTGATGCGCCATATCCGCGACGGCAGTGTCTCGGATGAGGTGAGCCGGCGGGCATCGCTGGAAGAAAGCATGTCAAAGCAACACCCGCCCGGGCTGGGTGTTTGGGGCGCGGTGACCCGCGACCGCAGGGACGATTTGTTGGGTTGGGTTTGCCTCGTGCCGTTGCCCGATACCGATCTGATCGAGATCGGATGGCGCTTCCGCCGCGACGCCTGGGGCCGGGGCTACGCGACCGAAGCGGCGAGGGAACTGCTGCGTTACGGGTTCGAGACGCTGGGGCTCGGCGAGATCGTCGCGGTGCTGAAGCCAGGTAACGAACGCTCGGTGCGCGTCGTCGAAAAACTGGGCATGAAGGCCGAAGGTATGCGGCGTGCCTACAACGAGGACCTGGCGTACTTTCGGTTGATGCGGGCTAGCTGTTCTTGAAGTCCGGCTTGCGTTTGTCGTTGAACGCGGCAAGGCCTTCCTTCAGATCCTCGCTGGCGAACGTGCGCTCGGTCATGTGGCGGGCATAGCCGGCCAGTTCGGTCGGGCCTTTGGGCAGGGTTCGCCCGGCGAACGCCTTCAAGGTCTCCATCACCATCGGCGCGTTGGCGGCAAGGCGCGTCGCGTAATCCATCGCCGCGTCCATCAACTGATCGCCCGGCACGACGCGGTTGACGAAACCGACGTCATAGGCGCGCTGTGCCGTCATCTTTTCGCCGACCAGCAGGAACTCCATGGCGATCTTGTGCGGGATGCGCGCGACCATGGAGGTGATGAGCCCGCCGGTGAAACCGATCTTGGCTTCGGGATAGCTGAACCACGCGTCCTCGGCCGCGACGGCGAGATCGGCGAACTGCACCAGCACCACGCCGCCGCCGACCGCCAGCCCGTTGACCGCGGCGATGATCGGCTTGTTGACCTCGATGCCGACGCCCGGCGTATAGGGCCAGATCTCACCGCCGTCTTTCAGATCCGCCCCGGCGGTAAAGGCGCGGCCCCTGCCGGTCAGGACGGCAACCCGGTCGTCACTCGCGTTGAAGCGGTGCCAGGCATCCGTCATCAGCCGGCAGACCTCGTCGTTCAGCGCGTTCAGTTTGTCGGGTCGGTTCAACGTGATGACGGCGACCTTGTCGATGGACTCATAGAGGACGGGTTCGTCCGACATCACGATGCTCCCTTGAATTGAACGCGCGATGATAGGCCGCCGCAGCATCGCCTGCGACCCCCAGCATCCCTACGATCGTCGTTCGTAAAGTTTCAGCAGCCCCGCACCGGTGACGGCAATAACCGCCAGGACGATCATCGGCAGCGGAATGAACACGGCGGCCAGGAAGCCGACGACCAGACCGGACAGCGATTCCGAGCCGACCTGTAGCGACTGGTTGTTGCCCAGCACCTGGCCTTGCTCGTCCTCGCCGACGGCAAACGACAGCACCGACGTACAGGCCGGTAAACAGATGGCCAGAAACAGGCCGGCGAAGAACAAGGGGAACCACAGCCCACTCTGGGACGACGGCACAAGCACCGCGATCATCGAAACCGCAAGCAGGATCGCCGACCAGAACACCATCCGCTTGATGCTGAAACGCCGCATCAGCCAGGCGATGGCGAACAGATTGATCGCCATGACCGGAACCGAGACCCAGGCAATGAACATCGCCAACTGGGTGACGTCCAGGTCGAATGCGTCGACCAGGTAGAGGGGATAGCTGCGGAAGAACCCGAAGATCGCCAGATAGATGCACAGGTTGATCAGGTAGAGCATGCGCAGCCGCCTGTCCGTCACGACATTGAACAGATTCGTGAAGGCGTCGAACAGGCGGATGCGGTCGGCCGGTTGCGCGGTTCTTGTCTCGCCAAGGCGGAAGATGGCCCACACCATCGTCACGGTAAGCAACCCGCAGACAACCCAGAAGGGTGTCGCGTTGCTGAACCAGGAGACCAGGCTGGCGTCGGCCAGATTGCCGCCGAACAGCGGTCCGACGACGAAGGCGAAGCTGATGGTGAAGTAGACGTAGCCAAAGTACCGGCCGCGTTCTTCCGCTGCCGTGACATCGGCGATCGCGCTCTGGCTGATCGTGACATTGCCTTCGCACAGCCCGCCCAACAGGCAGGCGACCATCAACAGTGCGAGATTGTGGGTTTCTAGCGCCATCGCCAGCATGACGTAGACGGCCGCCGCCAGAACGAGCGACGTCAGCAGAACGGGCCGGCGCCCATAGCGGTCGGAGAGAGAGCCCAGGATCGGGGCGCTGACGAACTGACCGAAGGGATAAAGCGACAGCAGAATGCCCAGGATGATCGTGCGCGTTCCCGTCGACGTGCCCTTGGCGATCATGCCGCCCTCGGCCTGCATGATCAGCGGCGTAAAAACCGTCACCGTCAGGCTGTAGCCCAAGAAACCGATGAAGACGACGACATAGAGCGGCAGAAGCCGCGCGAGCGTGGCGCTCATTCAATCAACCCGGCAAGACCAACTAGCCGCGAGGTTCGGCGTTGCTGGGTGAGGATGATAGTCTGCGCCGCCAATGACCGCGAGCCCGCATCGCCGCGCCACAGTGGAGAACTGGAATGGCCGATCTCGCCCGTCTCGATGCCCGAAACGCCACGCGCACCGACATCGCCCACGCGCTCGATGACGCCGGCTACGTCATCATCGAGAACATGACGACGCGCGATGACCTTGCCAGCCTGCGCGGGGAGCTCGTACCCCACATCGCGGCGACCCGTACGGGCGAGACGGACTTTCTGGGCGGGCATACCAAACGCTTCAACAACCTCTTCATGCGCGCGCCCACGACCCGGCAGATGGTGCTGCATCCTCTGCTTCTGGCGGCCGCCGACCACCTGCTGCTGCCGTGGTGCGCGCGCTATCATGTAACCTATACAGGCGTCATGCATCTAATGCCGGGCGAGAGTGCGCAGGCGCTTCACCGCGATGCCTTCTTTTATCCGTTCCGCAATCCGGGTCCGGTGACGCAGCAGGGATCGCTCTGGGCGGTGACGGACTTCACTGCTGAAAACGGCGCGACTCGGGTCGTGCCGGGCAGCCATCTGTGGGAGGAAGAGCGACAGCCGGAACCTGGCGAGATCATTGCAGCGGAGATGCCGGCGGGTTCGGCACTTATATATGCACACAACATCATTCATGGTGGCGGCGCCAACCGGACGCAGCAGCCGCGCACGGCGGTCGCGCTTAACTTCTCGCTCGGCTGGCTGCGCCAGCAGGAAAACCAGTTCCTGACCCTGCCGCCGGAAAAGGCGAAGGAGCTGCCCGAGCAACTCCAGCGTCTGATCGGTTACGACTTTGGCGCGCCGTTCATGGGCACGGTCAACGGCCAGAACCCGCATGCCCTTCTGGAGGAGCCAGGCGGCGAACCGGGTCCGCGCAACGATCCCGAGCTCGACCGCGCCTATCGCGAACGCATCAACTGGCTGAAAGCCGAGGCGGTGCCACCGCCGCCGGGCGTTCTGCCGACGGAGTAACGCGTCGCCACGCCAATGCGGCTGGCCCACCGTACGGCGCCGTCCTAGACTTCCAGCTCGCAAGGAGGTGGCCCATGGCAGAGCTCAACCGTTTTGATGCAGCCGCAACATCGGTCAAGGAGGTCGCGCAAGCCATCGCGGAAGACGGCTACGCGATCATCACGGGCGCATTGGACGCCGCCGGTGTGACGGCTTTCAAGGGCGAACTCGATCCCTTGATCAAGGCGACACCCTGCGGTCACGAGGACTTCATGGGCAAACACACCAAACGTTTCGGCTGCCTCTTGGCGCGCTGCCCGAAGTCACACGACATGGCGCTCGACCCGATGGTTCTGGGTGTCGTCGAAGCGGTGCTGGGTCCTTACTGCGCGAATGTTCAGATCAACTATACCGGCGTCATGCATTTGGAGCCGGGCGAGAAGGCCCAGGTGCTGCATCGCGATGCCGGTCTCTATCCGTTTCAGAACCCGGCGCCGCCGACGATCTGCGCGACCATGTGGGCGGTCAGCGACTTCACGCGGGAGAACGGCGCGACCTGCCTGGTGCCGGGCAGTCATCTGTGGGATGACGCGCGCGATCCTACGCCCGACGAAATTGTCATGGCCGAGATGCCGGCCGGCTCGGTGCTGATCTATAACGGCAGCACCATCCATGCTGGCGGCGCGAACCGTTCGAACGGCGCGCGCACCGGCGCCGCCATTCAGTTCTCGCTGGGCTGGCTGCGCCAGGAAGAAAACCAATATATGGCGATGCCGATCGAGCAGGCGCGCACATTGCCCAAGCGGCTTCAAGAACTGATGGGTTACGACCTCGGCACGGTCAACCTGGGCTTTGTCGACCACAAGCACCCCAACGATATTCTGAACGGCACCGCCGGCGACGGTGCGGGCAATCTTGGGCCCCAGGGGCTGATGGATAAGGACAACGCCATCCTGCGCATGAAGGTCAGCGACTACCGTGCCGTCGGCCGCCGGCGCTTTGCGGTGGAGGCCGAATAGGCGTCAGGCCGCGCGGCGCGGTCCGACGGCGGGCGGCAAGCGATCGACCATGGCGCGGATGTGTTCGATGGTCGTGCCGCAGCAGCCGCCGATGATCTGGACTCCGTTCTCGACCCAACCGCGGCAGGCCTCGGCAAAGCCTTCCTCCGACACGGTAACATCACGACGGTCATCCGCGGCTTCGTAGATGAGCGTTTCCGGATAGGCCATCAGGGGACCATCCCAACGCTCGGCGAGGACGTCGAGGCCAGGCTGCGTGGATTCGATGACACTGTGCATGATGCCGTAGACATCGCCACCGATTGCCTTCAACGCATCGATGATCTCGGTCAGCGGCAGCGGTGCGGCGCGCTCCATGCCTTCGATCATCTTGGCCCGTTCTTCCGTGTTCACATCCCAGCCGACAACGGCGCCGTCGGCGCGCACCGAACAACTGAGGCCGACCCAGACCGGCAGGCCGGTTGCGACCGCCGCCTCCATGAGGGGACCGGCCCGCTCGATATCCATCATCATTTCCAGCAGCAGTAGGTCGGCGCCGGCGTCTGCCAAGGCGCCGGCCATCTCGTGGTAGTTCGCCGCCGCCTGATCGGCCGTCGGCAGATAACGCGGATCGGGTGTCAGCTTGCCCTCCTGCCAGGCCACCATGGTGGACAGGCTGCCGGCCACGGCAACGGGCCGGTCGGCGGCGACGTTGACGCGCGCCTCGCGCGCCAGCTCGACGGCACGCCGGTTGATGGCGACGGTCTCGTCGCCCAGGCCCGCGGCATCCAGCACATGACGGCAGGTCGCGAAGGTGTTGGCGGTGATGACGTCGGCGCCGGCCAGCAGATACTCCTCATGCACCTTCCGGACGATGTCGGGATGGGTTTTGTTGGCGACGGCGCACCAGGCCGCGCCGCTCATCTCGCCGCCCAGACGCGCGATCTCCGTGCCCGTCGCGCCATCCAGCACGACGATGTCGCCGGATGCGATCTTGTCGTCAAGTATCATGGCAGCCCCCTTCATCGTCAGTCGTTATGGTAGGGCCGCCCGAAACGGCACGAAAGCTGTACCGTGGTGTTCCCTGCTCAACTTGGCCTAGGGCGGATCGCGATTGATCAGAGCCACCCGGCGGCTCTGTTCAATCGCATGAATCCGCCCTAGATCAAATAGTTAGAGCAGATTCACGCACTTTATCTGGATCACAAGCGATTCAGATAAAGTGCGATCTGCTCTAGGATGCGGTCGGAACCGTGGTGGAGATGGTCGCATGGCGTTGAAACGGGTCACGGCGGATACGTCGATCGACAGCATGGAAGAGATCGTCCGACAAGATGGCTGCGTGGTCGTCGACGATCTGGCGCCCGAGCTGGTCGCCCGCGCCGCGTCCGAGTTGGACCAATGGGTCGAAGCGACACCCTACGGCCCCGGCAACTTCGCCGGGCCCCACGCCAAGAATGTCGAGAGCCTGGTCGGCAAGTCCGATGCCGCCCACGGCCTGATGATCCACGACACCGTATTGGCGATGTGCGACCGGATCTTGCTGCCCAACTGCGTGCGCTATCAGCTCAACTATACCGGCATCATGCACCTGGAGCCCGGCAACGCGGCGCAGGAGCTTCACCGTGACGGCGGGATCTATCCGTTCCGCCAGCCCCACCCGCCGACCATCCTGGCGGCCATGTGGGCAGGTAGCGATTTCACGGCGGATAACGGCGGGACGCGGCTGGCACCGGGCAGCCACCTGTGGGAGCACGGGCGCAAGGCGCGCGACGAGGAAGTTGTTTCTGCGGTGATGCCGGCCGGATCGGTGCTGATCTATATCGGCGGCGTGATCCATGCCGGTGGCGCCAACACAGGTAACACCAAACGCACGGGCATCTCGGTGCAATACAGCCTGGGCTGGCTGCGCCAGGAGGAGAACCTGCATCTGGCGGTGCCGCCGGATCTCGCGCGGACCCTGCCCGACCGGTTGGCGCGGCTGGTTGGCTACGACTTCGGCGGGCCGTTCTTGGGCTTCGTGCATGGTGACGACCCGCACCGGCTGGTCGAGGATACCGCGCTTGACGGGCGCTGCCACACACGTCCGGATCTGGATGACGCATCGGAACGGCTACGGCGGTTTTCGTGGGGTGATGTCAAGCCGATGCCAACGCCCAAGCACTGACGCCCGAGACCGTCAGTTCAGCACGTAGTCGACGATCGCGCCCGGGCCTAGCGGCAGATCGAAGCTGGTCCAGGCGACGATCAGAATGACACCGGTCACCATCAGCCAGACCGAATAGGGCACCATGGCCGCCATCAGGCTGCCCAGGCCGAAGTCCTTGTCCCAGCGTTGGCAGAAAATCAGGATCAGCGGGAAGTAGACCATCAACGGTGTGATGATGTTGGTGGCTGAGTCGCCGACCCGGTAGGCCGCGGTCGCGGTTTCCGGGCTGATGCCCAAGAGCATCAGCATGGGCACCAGGATCGGCGCCAGCAGCGCCCACTTGGCCGATGCCGAACCAACAAACAGGTTGATGACGCCGGTCAGGATAACTAGACCACCAAGCAGGACCGGTCCCGGCAGATCGGTCCAGCGTAGGAACTCCGCGCCGTCGATGGCCAGAATAAGCCCCAGATTGGACCAGCCGAACATGGCGACGAAGTGGGCGGCGGCAAAGGCGAGCACGAGGTAGTAGCCGAGGTCGGCCATGGACTCGCCCATCATCTTAACGAGGTCGCGATGGGTTTTGATGGACCCGGTGACGGCGCCATAGACCCAACCGCTGGCAAGAAAAAGCACCATGCACCCTGCGACCAATGACTGATAGAGCGGGTTAAGGCGGGCCTCCGGCAGCGCGTTGTCATCGATCAGCGGCGTGCCCGGTCCGATCGTCAAGAGGACCCACAGCGCGACGACGACCAGAACGGCAAAGCCCGCCCACAAAAGACCCCTGCGTTCGGTTGGCGTCACCGGCCCTTCGACCGCTTCGTCGGAACCGGCCACCGCGCCGCCTGTCCAGGCGCCCAGGCGCGGCTCCAGCAGCCGGTCGGTGACGATCCAGATCACGGGCAGGAAAACGAAGAACAATGCGATGATCAGATACCAGTTGCCGGCGATGTTGGCCTGCCAGGCGGGATCCAGGATTTCGGCGCTGGCTTCGGTGATGCCAAACAGTAGGGCGTCGAACTGGCCGGGGAAGAGGTTGGCGGTAAAGCCACCGGAAACGCCGGCGAAGGTCGCCGCGATGCCGGCGATGGGGTGACGCCCGGCGGCGGCGAACAGAACGCCGGCCAGCGGGATCATGACGACATAGGCGGCATCCAACGCCAGATTGCCGAGCATGCCGGCGGCGACGACGACCGGCGTCAAGAAGAGCTTCGGCGCGTTTCTGACACCGGCGCGCATGGCGGTGCCTAAGAGCCCTGTACGTTCCGCCACGCCCGCGCCCAGCATGACGACAAGCACGTAGCCCAGCGGATGGAAGTGGGTGAAGGTCGCCGGCATGTCGGTCAGGAGCCGGCGCAGGTTGTCGGGCGACAACAGGCTGGTCGCGTCAACCGGCTGGTCGGTGATCGGGTG
>JBCCIS010000073.1 GCA_039028155.1 Pseudomonadota bacterium | reverse complement strand
GGGATCGTGCCCTGGCCTTCCATGGCCTCGGCCGCCAGGGTCTCGATCTCCAGCATGATGCGGAATTTGTTCTCCGGCTCCCAGATGGCGGCCATCTCGGGGCGGGTGTAACGCGGGATCATGGGTTGCATGCTCGAAACGACGAATGAGCCGCTAGACCTACCATGAAAAGCGATTGAGCGCACAACGGCCCGGTCGCCTTAAAGGTGGCTGACATGGAAGCCCGTTTTGCTAGGCTTGAAACGGCAGATCTTAGGGAGGCCGCCATGTCGGAAAAGCTCGCGTCAAAGCGTCACGTGTTCAACATCAAGGACGCGCCGTGGCGGGTTTACACTCTGCAGGGCAAGCCCCAGAAGGACTGCCATTGGGCCAATCTGAGCTATGACGACAAGTCGGGCGAGGGTTGCTTCTTGTTCCGGTTCGGCGCCGGAGCCCACTCAATCCCGCACGAGCACCTGGGTTTCGAGGAGTTTTACGTGCTCGAGGGCGAGATCGAGGACAACGACGGCTACGTCTACCATCCCGGCGACTTCGTGTCGCTGGACCCGGGATCGCGACATAGCTCCCATTCAGACGATGGCGCCATCGTCGCGGTGTTCGTCCGCGGCGGGTTCCGCACTCTCGAATGGGCCAAACTGGACGACTGACGACGGGCTCGAGAATGCGTTCAATCGACGCGTGAGGTGTTGTTAAAGAATACCGTTATATCAAAACGTTGTTCCTATTATCTAATGTGTTAAATTGATTCCCGATTCCGACTAATGTTCACGTCACAGCGCCATCGGCGGTGGCGAAATCGTGAAGCGGCTTTAGGTTTCATCCGTCCTGGGCGTTCCCATAATCAACGTCGGATCGGGATTGTTTGGATCTCGCGAAGGGTTCTTTCGATGCAACGACGTGACGTTTTGCTGGCTGCCGCGGGAGCCAGTCTGCTGGCGTTCGCCGGGCGCGCTCATGCCGCGCCGGGTTCCGAGTTGATCGACGACCATTGGCTGGCCGAGGGTGGGGCGGATGCTGGCGCGCTCGACCATGTTGCCTGGCACCAGTGGCTGCTGCGATATGTCGTGGAGTCGGCCGACGGTGTGAACCGGGTGCGCTATGGCGACGTGACGCGAGAGGATCGCGATAGCCTCAGGCGCTACATCGACGACATGGCCGCCGTTGACGTTACCGCCTACGTCCGCGCCGAGCAGATGGCTTACTGGGTCAATCTCTATAACGCGCTGACGGTTGACGTGATTTTGTCGGAGTACCCGGTATCGAGCATCCGCGACATCAACGACGGTCTCTTCTCGTTTGGCCCCTGGGGTCGCGATGTCATTACCGTCGAGGGCCGGACGTTGACGCTGGATGACATTGAGCACGGGATCCTGCGCCCGATTTGGCGCGATCCGCGCATTCACTACGTCGTCAACTGCGCATCGATCGGTTGCCCCAACCTCGCCAAGGCTGCCTATTGGGGTAACGGCATCGATTCTCGCCTGACCCAGGCGGCATACAGCTATGTCAACGATCCCAGAGGGGCCGAAGTCAGCACCAGCGGACGCCTTGTCGTCTCCAGCCTTTATCTCTGGTTCGAAGAGGACTTCGGGGGCAGTGAATCCGGGGTCATCGACCATCTCACGACCTATGCGACGAATTTGTTGCGAACGTCGCTCTCTGGCGTCAGCGACATCCACGACGACCGCTACGACTGGTCTCTGAACGACGCCACGGGAATGCCGGCACAAGATCCCGGCTACAAAGGCAGCGGGAGTAAGGGCTTGGGGACCGTCGACAGTTCTGAGGCCGAGACGTCCGCCTCGGGTGGCGCTGTGAGCGGTGCGCGGCTCGGTAGCTCGCATAAGGTCATAGTCGCGGAACCGGTCGATCCCTGAGCGTGCTGGAAGTCCGGCCGGATGGTGGGTGGTCGGCGGTTGCCTGCTCGCCGGTTGTCTGACGTTGCGCCTCCTGTCGGCGCGTTTTGCCTGGCACCTCGACGTCGCATGGCCGGACATCGCGATCACCGTCGCCTTGATGATGGCGATGGGCGGGATCTACATGCTTCTGCCGCTCCTCATAAGGGGGACGCAGGCGCCGGTGTCGCGCTTGTTGTGGCTGATCGTCACCGCCGGCCTCGTCATGCGCCTCCTGTTCCTGGGCTCGGCGCCTATCATGGAGGACGATCACTACCGTTATCTCTGGGATGGCGCGGTCGCGGCCGAGGGCATCAACCCGTTTCGCTATGCGCCCCTGCAGGCGGCCGAGAATGCTGGCTTGGCGGTTCATGCGCTGGCCGGGCCCGCGGGCGAGGTGCTCGAGCGGGTCAACTATCCGCATCTGCGCACGGTCTATCCGGCCCTTGCACAGGCGGGATTTGCCTTGGCGCACGTCGTCGCGCCCTTTGACCTCGACGGTTGGCGCCTCGTCGTCCTTGTTGCTGAACTTATCGGGCTCGCTCTCCTGCTCCAGGCACTCGCGAGACTCGATCTGTCGCCTTTGTGGGCCGCGCTCTACTGGTGGAACCCTCTGATCGTGAAGGAGCTGGCCAACAGCGCCCACATGGATGGGCTGTTGGTGCCCTTGCTGGCCGGCGCGATCTGGGCGGTCACGCGTTACCGGCACACCGCCGCATCGGTGCTGATGGGCTTGGCGGCGGGTGTCAAGTTGTGGCCGGTGCTGTTGCTGCCCGTCGTCTTGCGGCCGCTGCTCACCGACCCCAAGCGGCTTGTGGTCGCCTTGTTGTTGCTGGCTGCCATCGGCGCTCTCCTGGTCTGGCCCGTCGCACAGGCTGGCCTGCCGCCCAGTTCCGGCTTCGTTGCCTATGGCCAGACCTGGCAGATGAACGATGCGGCGTTCTCCGTGGTTCAGGGTGTCGCCGAGTGGTTCTGGCCAGCCGACGATGCGCGGCTGGCGGCGCGATTGGCGGTCGTTGCCGCACTTTTCGCTTTGCTTGTCGTGCTTATCGCGCGTCCGGCCGACGATAGTCACCAAACCCTGCGGCGGCTTCTGATCTTGAGTGCCGGACTTTTCCTCCTCAGTCCGACCGGCTTTCCTTGGTACGCCGTCTGGTTCGTGCCGTTCCTGGTTGTCGTCCCGGTCACGCCCTTGCTCCTGCTGACCGCGTTGCTGCCGCTCTACTATCTGCGTTTCGCTTTTGCCCGCCATGGGTTGGAGAGTGTCTTCGACCACTATGTCGTGTGGCTGGAGTTCGGGCCCGTTTGGCTGTGGCTAGGCCTTATCGGCTGGCGACGCCGGAGGAACGCGTGATGCGGAACCGACGGAAGGTCGCTGTGATCATTCCGGCGCTCAACGAAGCCGCGACCATCGGCGAGGTCGTCACGCGGACGCCGTCCTGGGTCGACCACATCGTTGTTGTCGATAACGGCTCACATGACGAGACGGTGGCGCGCGCCAAGGATGCGGGAGCGACCGTCGTCGCGGAAAGTCAGCGCGGCTACGGTGCGGCCTGCCTGCGCGGTCTTGCGAGCACGCCGGACGCTGACATTTATGTCTTCGTCGATGCCGACCTCTCCGACGATCCCAGCGGTATGGCAGACTTGGTCGACCCGATAACTGATGAAGGCATCGACCTTGTCATCGGCGCCAGGTCGTCGGCCGAACCGGGCGCGCTGACCTTCGTGCAGCGTTTCGGCAATTGGCTGGCCTGCTGCCTGATGTCGGCGTTCTGGCGATGCAGCTTCACCGATCTCGGGCCGTTTCGCGCAATCAGCGCGCCAGCGCTCCGTCGACTCGGTATGCGTGACAGGACCTGGGGCTGGACCGTCGAAATGCAGGTCAAGGCGGTGCGCCATCGCCTGGTCACGCGGGAAGTGCCGGTCGCCTATCGCCGGCGCGCCGCCGGCCGCTCCAAGATCTCCGGAACGATTGTTGGGTCCGTCAGGGCGGGATCGAAGATCCTCTTTGTCATCCTCTCACAGGTCTTCGCACCAAGATCGACCGTCAGGTAAGCAGCAGACGCGCCTCGCCGAGACCCTCGATCGCGCAGGTCGTCTCCTCGCCGCGGCCGATCGGCGTCGCGATGACGACGCTGCCGGTCAAGACGATGTCGCCCTTCCTGAGGTGTTTGCCGCGCCCGGCAAGATGGTCGGCAAGCCAGGCCAGCGCTGCGAACGGATGGCCCATGACGTCGCTGCCTTTGCCGCGCCCTCTGAATTCGCCGCCCACGTGGGTCGTGCCGGTCATCGCCGCCAGGTCCAGCCTTTGCCAGTCGGTCCGTTCCGCGCCCAGAACCACCGCCTTCTGGAAGAAGTCGTCGGCGATGAACTCGGCGACTGTCCGTTCGGACCGGTCTTGATAGCGGTCCTCGGCGATCTCCATCGCGGCCATGACGGTATCGACATAAGGCGCCACGGTGTCGCGGTCGTAGCCGCTGCCGCTGGCTGGCACATCGGCGCCAAGCCGCACGGCGATCTCGCATTCGGCCAGGGGCGACGTGAATTGGTCGAAGGACGCCGTCAGGGGCGAGGGGTGAATGTCGGCTGCCAAAACGCCGCCGACGCAGGGGCTCGCTATGCCCAACATCTCCTGCATCACCGGTGTCGTGCAGCCGATCTTCCAACCGCCCAGGTCTTGGCCTGCGTCGGCCCGTTTGGCGTGAACGCCGTCCTGGATGGCGTAGGCGTCATCGGTATTGGCGGGTCGCCAGGTGTCTGGCCAGTGACCCATCAGCCGGTTGGCTTCGCGGTCGGCGATAAGCTGGACCGCCGCCGCTTCCACCTGCTCGGGATTCATCATCGCATTCCCCATCAATCGTGCTTCGCCCAACCTGTCAACTTCGCTAGCATGCGCGCCGACCCCTGTCTCGCGCCGATTGGTCCGCGCTCCGCTGTTCAGTAAGAGGATCCCCCAAAAGATGAAGAACCCCCAGGACGTCAAGCTTGGCGACGGCACGCCCGGCGGTTGGCTGAAAGATACGGAACCGCAGATCGACATGAAACGCATGCGCGGCTATCGCTTGCAGCGTACCCGCGATCAGTTGGCGCGGCTCGACCTGGACGGCGTGGTGCTCTACGACCCCGTCAACGTGCGTTACGCGACGGGTACGCGGAACATGTCGATCCATTGCATGCATACGCCGTCGCGCTTTGTCTTTGTGCCGGCGTCCGGTCCTGTCACGCTGTTCGAGTACCGCACGGCCCAGCATCTGGTGCACGGCATCGAGACCATTGACGAACTGCGGCCCGCAGTCTCGTGGAACTACTTCTCCGCCGGTCCCAATCGCGAAGCACGCGCCCAGAAGTGGGCTTGCGAGTTGGCCGACGTCATCCGCGAAACCTGTGGCAAGGATGCCAAGCGCATTGGCTTCGATCACGTCGACCCGCTGGGGACCGACCTCATGCGCATGGAAGGGTTTGACGTGTTGGACGGCCAGGAGCCACTGGAGTTCGCGCGTGCTGTCAAGTCCGACGACGAGATGGCGGCGATGAAGGTCTCGATCGCCGTATGCGAAGCCGCGATGTTCGAGATGCAAGAGGCGATGCGTCCGGGCATGACGGAAAACCAACTCTGGGCGATCCTGCACGAGGTCAACATCGCTAATGGCGGCGAGTGGATCGAGACGCGTTTGTTGGCCTCGGGCAGCCGGACCAATCCGTGGATGCAGGAATGCGGCGACAAGCTGATCCGGCCGGGCGAGCTGGTCGCCTTTGACACGGATCTTGTCGGACCGCTCGGCTATTGCGCGGATATCAGCCGTACCTGGTTCTGCGGCCCCGGCAAGCCGAGCGACGAACAGAAGCGGCTCTACACAATCGCCCACGAGCAGGTCGAGCATAACCTGTCACAGGTGAAGGCCGGCATGACGTTCAAGGAGATGAGCGAGAAGGGACTGCAGTTGACCGACGAGTTCGTCGCCAACCGCTATGTCTCGATGGCCCATGGCGTCGGCCTTGCCGACGAGTATCCGGTGATCGCCTATCCCCAGGATTTCGGTGGCACCGCCGGCTATGACGGTCTGATCGAAGAGAACATGTGCCTGTGTTTCGAGAGCTATGTCGGCGCTGACGGCGGTCCCGAAGGCGTCAAACTGGAGCAGCAAGTGCGCGTCACCAAGGACGGCTGCGAGGTTCTATCGAGCTATCCTTACGAAGACGAGCTGCTGAACTAGGTGGCGATGTGTTTATGCACATCCGGTGCCGGCCCACTCCCCCGCCTCCGGGGCAAAACGCCGAGAGGCGTTTTCGCCGAGGCCACCCATGGCAGCATCCTCGGGGTGGCCGGGCGGGGGAGCGGGCTGGCGATGCCGACTAACTCTAAAATGACGTCTTCAGTGTCTGTTCGCGTTCGAAGCGTTCGATGGCGAGTTGGATCAAGCGGTCGATCAGGTCGGCATAGGAGATGCCGCTGGCTCCCCAAAGTTGCGGATACATGCTGATCTTGGTGAAGCCGGGGATGGTGTTGATCTCATTGACGATCAGCTGACCGTCTTTTCTCCAGAAGCAATCGACGCGCGCCATGCCTTCACAAGCGAGCGCTTGAAAGGCGCGAACGGCAAGGGCGCGCATCGCGTCACTGACCGCTTCGGGTATGTCGGCCGGTATCGCCAGTGCGGCGCCTTCCTCATCGATGTACTTGGCATCATAAGAGTAAAAGTCGTGGGTCGGGATGATCTCGCCGACGACAGAGACGACGGGATCGTGATTGCCCAGGACGGAGCACTCGAGTTCGCGTCCTTCGACAAACTCCTCGATCAGGATCTTGGTATCGTAGCCAAAGGCGTCTTGAACCGCGTGTTCAAACGTTGCCTCGTCCTTGACCTTGTGGACGCCGACGGATGAGCCGAGATTGGCCGGTTTGACGAAGAAGGGCAGGCCGACCTCGCCGACAATTGTCTGAAAGTCCAGAGCGTCGTGGTGGCGGAACACCAGAAACTTGGCGATCGGAATGTCGGCGTCGCGCATCAGGCGCTTCATGACATCCTTGTCCATGCCAACAGCCGAGCCCAGGATGCCGGCGCCGACGAAGGGCACGCCCGCGAGTTTCAACAGGCCCTGCACGGTACCGTCCTCGCCGAACGGCCCATGAAGGATCGGGAATACGACATCGAGTGAGGCGTGCGTCTCGCCGACGGTCAGGTTGGTCAGGTCGCCACCGCTTTGCGGGACGAGCGCGACGCTCGCTTCGTTCTCGCGATTCAACTTGATCAGCTTTGGATCGCTGTCGTTGATGAGGTAGCGCGACTGGTCGGGCAGCAGCCAGCGGCCGGACTTGTCGATACCGATCAGCGCCACGTGATACTTGGTCTTATCGATGGCGTCGGCGACGTTCTTGGCCGATTGAAGCGAGACTTCGTGTTCCGCCGACTTGCCGCCGAAGAGAATACCGACCCTGATTCTTCGTTTTGCCATGGGGGTTTATACCACCGCTCCCG
Organism: Pseudomonadota bacterium; assembly: GCA_039028155.1. NCBI lineage: Bacteria > Pseudomonadati > Pseudomonadota > Pseudomonadota bacterium. The sequence goes on along the minus strand of JBCCIS010000073.1, from coordinate 12,030 downwards.
TCAAAGACTATCCCGCACGGTGCGCCCTGATGAAAGCTATGCCGCGCGATTGTGTCGGTAAAGCGGCATGCTCAGATACTTCATCCCGCTATCGCACATGACGGTCACGACCGTGGCGTCAGGTCCAAGATGGCGACCGAGATCGATTGCCGCGGCAACATTGGCGCCGGTCGAGGTGCCGGCAAACAAGGCCTCGGTCCGGGCCAATCGGCGCGCCATGGCCATGGCATCAGCTGTCGAGACGGTGGTGATGTGGTCGACCAACGCTGGACGCCACAAAGCCGGTACGAAGCCGGGACCGACGCCCTCAATCTTGTGAACTCCTGGGGGGCCGCCTGAGAGAACCGCCGACTCCTCGGCTTCGACCGCGACCAGCAGGATGTCCGGTTTGTGGCTGCGCAGCGCTTCGCCGTTGCCGCGCAGCGAGGCGCTCGTTCCCGTGCTTTGAACAAATGCATCGATCCGGCCCCCTGTCTGATCCCAAATTTCGTCGCCCATGACGTGATAGGCGGGCAGTTGTCCGGCGTTGTTGAGCTGGTCGGTCCAATAGGCGCCCGTGCGGTTGGCGATTTCGCGTGCCGCGTCGATCATGGCGCGGGTCAGTGCCTCGTTCATGCCGCCGGCATCGCTGCGAATAATGGTCAGCTCCGCGCCAAGGGCCGCCATGTGATCGCGCTTTTCGCCGCTGAAGGCGTCAGAGGTCACGATATCGAGCGGATAGCCGCGCGCCGCACAGATCAGGGCGAGTGATACGCCGGTGCTGCCGCCGGTGTACTCAACCAGCCTGCTACCAGGCCGCAATCGCCCAGCACGCTCGCCGGCCTCGATCATGGCCAGCGCCATGCGGTCCTTCATGCTGCCCGTCGGGTTTTCGCATTCGATCTTGAGCAGAATGCGCGCGCAGTCTTCGGGAACAATGCGCGTCAGTTCCAGCATCGACGTGTTGCCGATGCACCGCAGCACCGGTGCTGCGTTTCGTCCAGGCCGGTTAGGCGGACGAGCGTGCGATGTGGTTGTCATGGTGTCTCGCTATTGCATGTATCTACAATTAATGTATATACATATAGCTATGACACGCCGAAAACAACCCGCCCGCAAGACTCTGGTGACCGACGCGCGTGCAGTGACGGAGACCTGCGCGGGCACAAACATGCGGCTCGCCGCGCGCCGCATCACCCGCTTCCTGGAAACACGCATGCAGGGGGCAGGTCTAAGCCTTGCGCAGTTCGCCTTGATGAGCCATATCGCGGCGGCCCGGGACGACACCATCGCTGCCTTGGCCGATCGCATGGAGCTCGACCAGTCGACGCTGTCGCGCAACCTGCGCGGCCTCGAGAAGGCCGGGCTCGTCGAGCTTGTCCTGGTCGAGAGGGATCTGCGCCGTCGTGCGGTCTGGCTGACCGAGAAGGGCGCCCGCCAGCTTGAAGCCGCCATGCCGGCATGGCGAACGGCCCACGAAGCGTTGTCAGAAGTCGTCAGCCCGCAGGCGATGGCTGGTCTGGTGGCCAGTACCGCTGTGCTCGCCGAACTGGAGGACGGAAAGGTGGCCGTCAATCAGTGACGGCACTGTGACAGGCATCGCCGGGCTTGCTCGCCGGGTCCACCTCGCTGACGGCTAACCCGATTAATGCCACCAAACGCTTGCGATTCTGCTAGCGTCTCCGAGGAACCGCGAGCCGCAGAGAATGCAGGGATGGTCGACGAAAGCCTCAGAAAACAGTCTCAAGCCGTCGCCGACAAGCAGGCGATCCACGACGTGATCATGCGCTTTTCCCGCGGCCTCGATCGGCTCGACGAGGCGTTGCTAAAGTCGTGCTTTCATGCCGACAGCCACGACGACCACGGCCACTTCAAGGGCAGCGGTCACGAATTCGCTGCCTTTATCGTCAAGTCGCTTCGGGACCGGACCCATCATACGACCCATGCCGTCGCCAACGTGCTGATCGAACTCGACGACGACAACCCCGATGCCGCGCGATCTGAGGCCTACGTGATTGCCTATCTACGCGGTACCGACGACGACGGCCGGGAGACGCTGAGTGTCTTCTCAGGCCGTTATGTCGACCGCTTCGCACGGCGCGACGGCGAGTGGCGCATCGCCAAGCGTGTCGTCGTCCACGACTGGTCAGCCGCCACGACGCTCGATGCGAACAGTTTTCCCATTCCATCAGATATGTTCACCCAAGGCCGTCGCGACACAGACGATCTCGTCTACGAGACCTAACAGATTGAGCCCGGAAACCATCAGGACACATGGCCGCCACCCAAGCTGATCATTCGACGAGGGCACCGCGCGGGCACTCATGGCCGATGACGGCATTGCGCCACCTGGAGACCTTGGATCCCGGTGGTGTTCGCCTCTATCGCGGCGTCCAGCTTGTCGTTGCGGTCGCGCTTGCTGCTGTGGTGGGTCAGGTGGTCCAGGACCAACTCGACGCGCCGAGCGAGCCGCCCATGGCACTCAATGCCGCTGTCATCACACTAAAGGCCATGCTGTTCACGCTGCCGGGAACCCGGCGCGCGGAGGTCATTTCGGCGCTGCGGCTCTCGGCCATTATGCTCGGGGTCTACGCCTCGGCGATTGTCGTGGGATGGGGTGATCTGGGATTGGGTCCGTTGCCCGCCCAGATTACCTGGGTCGGCTTTATCGCCGCCGGGTTCTACCTGCGCCGCTACGGTGGCGCCGGCACACGGTGCGGTCTGGTCCTGGCCATAAGCTTCATGTTTGTCGTCGTCTTCGAACCGACGCGGCAGGAGGCGCTGTGGTGGCCGCTTGCCGTGGCGATCGGTTGCGCTTGTGCCGTCCTCTTTTATCTGGTCGCTTGGCGGCCATCGCCCAGTCGCGCGTTCCAACGCCTCCATACCCGACTGATGGCCGAGATTGCGCAGGCCTTACGCAACTGCGTGGCCACGCACACAGACGGTTTCAAGCGTGCGCCGGCTACAGACATCAGGGAACTGTGGTTCGCCATGGCCAGAGCCAGCGACGTCGCAACGGCGGCCGCACCGTCAGACGGCCACTATCTGGCAAACCTTGTGGCGAGCGGACTGCGCATGGTGCTTGCGCTGGATGTCGTGATCGAACAGACCAACAAGAGTCCGCGCGCAGTGTTGGGCGAGGCGGCAATCCGTCAATCGCTGGAGGAGACGGCGGATAGCCTCGCAACCGGCGCCGACGACACTGCGGTGGTTGCAGCACAAGAAGCGCGGCTCAGGCAGACGCGTCTTGATGTGCTGTCGCGATCCGATCTTGAAGACGCACAGAAGCTGCAGCAGGTGCGCATCCTGACCGCCTTGATCCGGCTGATGGTGAGTCTTGGCAAGTCCAACGTCGTCGCCGAGAACCAACCTGCCCAGAGCGGTGCAACGTTGTCGCCCGGCACCGAAGACATGAGCAAAGCGCGACGCCTTGCGGTTCGGCTTACCGTGCAGGCCAGTATCTCAGCGGCTCTCGTCGTAGCGGTGGGTACGGTGTTCGGTCTCGACCAGACCTTCTGGGCCATGCTGACCATCATCGTCTTGATTAGCGCCAGCTGGGGCGCGACCGCGCATCGCTTCTTTCAGCGTGTGCCCGGCGTCCTGCTGGGCGTTCTCGTGGCGATTGGCCTGCAGTGGCTGGTGGGTGCGGATCCGCTCCTGCAAGGTATCTTGATCGCCCTGGCGTTTGCACCGGTGTTCGCCTTGATGGACCGCCACTTCGGGATCGCCAGCTTCCTGATCGGCTTCGCCCTGGCGACCGGCGTCAGCCTGGTGAAGGGTGACACGCTCATTCAGATGCTCGCCCTTGGTTATGAGACAGCCATCGGCGGCGCCATCGGTGTTGTCGTCGCCAAGCTCTTGCTCCCGATTCCCTCGGTCGATCGCCTAAGGCCGCTGTTAGAGCGCCTGATGAACGACGGCAGCCAGCTGGTTCGTCTGGCGATCGCCGGTGAAGGCCACAGCGAACCGGCCGCGGCCACGCTCGAACGTGACGTGATGGCTTTGGCGGATGGTCTGAACGATATCGGTTCCGAGCGCTTACTCACCCGCGCGGGCGGGCCGGGAACGCGCGATCTGCAGGCCCACGCAAACGCCTTGGCGACATATCTGCCTCTGTTCTCGGAGGATGTGGCCAATCTGGCCGGCCTCGGTCTTGCCGAGGCGTATCGCTCTCCTTTGGTCTACACGGCGACCCGCTTGTCAGCCGCCCTCGATTCGTTTCCAGATGCCGCAGCACACGACCTCGACACCGGCATCAAAGAGGAGTGGGAGGAATCGATCCCGCTCGACGGAACGTTGCCAGTGCAGCAGTCGGTGAAGCTCGTCGAGGCGCTCTTCTATGCGCGCCGGTGTTTTGAGACGCTGGCCGCGATGCAGCACATCCTCGTCGCGTTCTTCCCGCAACAATCGCGGCAGCGGCCCTAGTCCAGTTCGTCAGCGATCGTCTTCGATTACCGCGTAGACGTCGATTTCCATATCCATGTAGGCGCGTGCCAGGCCGGTCACGATGACTTCGCTGGTGGCGACATGAATGCCCTTCAAGTGCTTACCCAGGACCTGCATGACCGGTTCCAGGTGCGCACGGTCGGTAACCCAGACCTTGATCTTGCAGATGTCGGTCAGCCTGGCGCCGCCGTCCGCCAGCAGAACTTTGACGTTCGCCATGGCCTGTTCGGTCTGCGCGGCGGGATCGCCCAGGCCGTGAAACTCGCCGTCGAAGTCATGGCCGGTCTGGCCGCGCATGTGCAGTACGTTGCCGGTCTTGACCAGCATGCACAGCTGCGAGTTCAGCTTCTGCGTGCCGCGATACCACTGGTTCGTCTCGAATTTGCGAAATCGTTCGTGGACGGTCATCGATTGCCCATGACACGGTCAGACAGGTTCGCCGCTTTCTTGACCGCGCGCTTGGGTCCATCGAAGTCGAAGGTCATGTATTCGGCGTTCAGATGTGCGAAGGGTGGCGACTGCGCGAACAGCGCGAAGGTCAGGCGGTGGCCGGCGTGGTCGGAGTTGACGAGGTCGCGCGCGAACGCCAGCAGCTTACGTCTGTCTTCGGCGTCCCAGCGGTCGTTGACGGTATAGTACTTATCCATCCACGGCTTCGTTTCGACACCTTCGAAGGTCTCGGAGTCCGGCGTGATGCAAATCTGTCCGCCGGTCAGTTCGCGGGCCAGGTGCATCATGTTGGGCAGGCCGGAACAGGCGTGGATGCGCCCGGCATAGATCATCGACTGATGCGGCATCATGAGCCCGCCGTCCGACGGCTCGGCGAGCTCGATCGAGGCCAGCACATGGGCTCGGATACCCTCGCGCCAGGCGCTCAGCTGGGCGAGCTTCTCGCGCACCGCCGGTTGTTTGTCGAGGCCGGTCTGTTCGGCATTGAACTTGGCCGCGCCGATCAGAAGGTCGGCGATGTGCAAGATGCGGATCACAAAGGGCAGGGAGCTATAGCGGTGCAGCATGCTGCGGATAAAGCCCGCCGCCCGCGTGTGCTGGTAGAAGAAGACGTCTTCCCAGGGAATCAGGACGTCGTCGAACACCAGAAGCGTGTCGATCTCGTCGAACTTGCTGGCGCTGGGGTAATCGGCCGGGTTCTTGCCGGCTGCCAGGCTGGACCGGCAGATGTGTTTCAAGCCGGGCGCGCCCATGGGGCACATGAAACCGAGTGCATAGTCCGACATCTTGGCATCGCCCCAATTGGCGATGGTCGGCTTGACGAAGGCTTGGTGCGCATAGGCCGCCGCTGTCTCGTACTTCGCGCCGCGCACGACGATGCCCGCGTCGGTCTCCTTGACCGCATGCAACAGCATGTCGGGGTCCTGTTCCTGGGGCGGGCGGGAGCGGTCGCCCTTCGGATCGGTGTTGCCGGAAACGGTGAACAGGTCCTTGCGGTGGGCGTCGTCGATGTGGCGCTCGATGTTCGCGGTGAAGCGCGGGTCGACGTCGTGCAGCACGTCCTTGCCGTCAAGCAGCGACCACACTGCGCCGATCGTCTCGTCTCCCAGGCGATAGACAACGCCGCCGATATCCTCCATGACCGCGTCGACCCACCGCCACTTGGCGTGCAGATCTTCTTTGGTGTGGGGCGGCGTCCATGAAACAGAACAGTCTTCGCCGTCTGCCGCGGGCTGCACCATGACGTCGCGATGTTCGTCCTGGTGAGCCATGTCGTAGACATGCGCGCGCACATCGACCATCGGTTTGAAGGCCGGATGTTTGGTGACATCGTCGACCCGCTCGCCGTCAATCCAAACCTGACGGCCGTCGCGGATTGAATCGATGTAGTCACGGCCGGTCATCAACATGGCGGGGGCTCCAAGGTTAGAGAGGTGCTCTGCGGCGGTCGCAGCCTAGGCTTGCTGACCGTGCGAGATCAATACTGGCGTTCGGTCTTGACGCGGTTCTTCAAGGGACGGCCATCAAGGAACCGCGCGAGGTTGGCGAAAAACATGTCGAGTGTCTTCGGGATGTAGTTCTCGACGTCGTCGGACGAGCAGTGCGGCGTCAAGATCAGGTTCGGCGTCGTCCACAGTCGCGACGAGCGGGGCAGCGGTTCGGGGTCGAAGACGTCGAGCACGGCGCCGGACAGATGCTCCGATTCCAGATGATCGGCTAGGGCATCATAGTCGACGATCCTGGCGCGTCCCATGTTGATGAGGCCGGCACCGGGCTTCATGCGCGCCAACCGTTGTCGGCTCAACATGTTCTCGGTCTCCGCGGTCAGTGGCGCCGTCACCACGACCACGTCGGCCTTTGGCAGAATCCGATCCAGTTCCCGCGGTGTGACGACCGTATCGGCGTAGCGGTGCGGTTTTCCGTGGCGTGTCACGCCGATCACGGTCATGCCGAGCCGTTGTTTCAGCCAGCGCGCGGACGCACCGCCCATACCGCCCAGGCCGATGACAACCACAGTCTTGCCTTCGGCCGTCGTCGTGAACTTCTTGTTCCACCGTCGTTGACGTTGTTGTGTCGCCAGAAACGGGATGCCGTGGGTCAGCATCAAGACGGCGGTGCCGACAAATTCGCTTGCCTTGTCACCGTGGACACCGCTGTTGTTCACCAGCGCCAGGTCGCGCGGCACCCAGTCGAATGGCTGCAGGTGTTCAGTGCCGGCGCCGGTCAGCTGAATCATTTTGAGGCGCGGCGCACGGGCGCGGAAGTCATCGCGGGGAAAGCGCCAGCCGATCATGACGTCGGCCTTGGCGATGCCCTCGTCGAACCGATCGAGCTCCCAGCTCCAGTCGAAGGTAACGCGGCGCGACAGTTCCGGGTGACGCCGGCGCGCGGCGCGCACACGCGCCTCGGTGACCCAAAAGGTCTCCGGCTGTGACGAGAGGGCGGCGACGTGAACGCGGAGTTTCTTCATGTCTCCCAGCTCGCTCAGCTATCCGAGAACTCGGTCGAGAACCCAGTTGTCGATGGTGTGGACCAATGGCTCCATGTAGGAGAACCGGCCGGGTTTGACGAAGGGCGAGGTGATGCCGATCTGCTGGAGATCGGAGATCTCGTTGTCTTCGATGATCGACTTGTTCCAGCGTTCGTAATAGTTGTTCACGAGTTCGTCGAAGTCGTCGCGCGCGACCGTCTGCGTCGGAAAACACGAACCGACGATGAGTTTGGTGCGTCCCGCGCTGATCGGGTGCAGCTCCAGCCACCACATGCAGTCATAGGTCAGCCCGAACATGGTCGAGGGATTAATCAGGACATAGTACGTGCCCTGGGCGGCCAGCCCTTCCAAGTCGGGGATATAGGGGAAGCCTTTGGCGCCGGGCAGCAGCGCGCGGCTGCCTTCGTGGCGGGTGAACAGGCCGCAGTATTCGCCGCCAGTGGGGATCGGCGGGTTATGATCGCGTTTCTGTTTCTGGATCGTCTGCTGGTGCACGGTTGGGACGTGATAGGATTCCATCGCGTTCTCAACATAGATCTTCCAGTTGCAGGCGAGGTCGTACTCGACACGGCGCGTCGTTGCCATGTCGTCGAGCTTGTAGCTCTCGAGCACCTCCGGCAGATCACCCAGCCATGCCGACAAGGGGTCGGCATCGTGGTCGAAATTCAGGAACAGGAAGCCCGCCCAGGTCTCCAGCCGAAGCTCGACAAGGCCGAAGTTCTTGCGATCGAAGCCATCAGTCTCATCCATTTCCATGGCGCCGATCAGCCGGCCGTCCAGGGCATAGGTCCAGCTGTGATAGGGGCACGACATGACCGTGCAATTGCCTTCGCCCTGCATCACCTTGGCGCCGCGATGGCGGCATGAGTTGGCGAAGGCGCGCACGCTGCCGTCACGGTCGCGAACGATGACGACGGGCACGCCGACAAACTCGAAGGCGGCGTAGTCACCGGGATTGGGCACGCGGTCCTCGCGCCCGATGAAGTTCCAGACCTTCAAGAAGATCGTCTCGACCTCCCGGCGGTAGAAGGCTTCGGACGTGTAGCAATCCGGCGGCAGCGTATCGGCCTCGAGCAACGGGCGTCGCACCGCCTCATACCGGGCGGGATCAAAAAGGTTCGTCATCTCGTTCATGCCCGTTGCTCCTCCTCCTTTTTGCGCCGCGTGACAAAGGCCACCAGTTCGTCGGCGATGGCCGGGTCAAGCGGCGGCGGTTCGAACGCATCCAGCAGATCTTTGTAGATGGCGTTCGCGCGCTCCGTGGCGTCTTTCGAGCCAGTTTCCTCCCAGGTCTCAAAGTTGCGCCAGTCCGAGACCATGGGATCGTAGAACGCGGTGGCGTAGCGTTCCAGGGTGTGCGCGGCGCCGAAGTAATGACCACCGGGCTGCACCTCGGCGATGGCGTCAAAGGCGAGCGAACCGTCGTCGATCTCCATGGGCTGCAGAAATTCCGACATCATCTGCAGCATTTCGGCATCCAGCACGGCCTTTTCAAAGGACGCCGTCAGGCCGCCTTCCAACCAACCGGCGCCGTGGTGCAACAGGTTGGCGTGGCCCATGACCGCGCCCCAGATCGACATTTCGGACTCGTAGGTCGCCTGGGCATCGACCGCGTTCGACGCGTTGGTGTTGCTGGAGCGATAGGGCAGGTTGTAGCGCCGGGCCAACTGGCCGCCGACCATGCAGGCCTGCGTGTATTCCGGCGTGCCGAAAGCCGGCGCGCCCGATTTCATGTCGACATTGGAGGTGAAACCGCCATAGAGGCAGCGCGCGCCCGGTGTCACGACCTGGGCGAAGGCGATACCGGCCAGCGCCTCGGCATTCTGCTGCACCAGCGCACCGGGAATGGTCGCCGGGCTCATGGCGCCGGAGAGCGTGAAGGGTGTCAATGACACCGCCTGGCCATTCTCGACCGCCTCCATCAGGCCGTCTAGCATGGGGCCGTCGATGCGGCGTGGCGAGTTCACGTTGATGGTGGTGAAGATGCCCGGTTCTGCCGCGATCTCGTCGCGTGTCATGCCGCGCGCGATGGAAAGCATGTCGAGGGCATCGGTAACACGTTGGCGTCCCAGTCCCGTGGCATGCCAGACCTTGTCCGACAGGGTCAGGATCGCGAAGACGCAATCGAGGTGACGGGTTTCCGCATCCAGATCGATCGGCGCGACCGGCACGCCGCCGCACAGATGCAGCGCGTTCAGACTTTGCATCAGGCGGATGAAGTTCTGGAAGTCGTGGAAGTTGCCTGGCCGTCGTCCGCCGTCCAGATCGGACGCGTTGGGCGGGCCGCCGACGGAATTGAAGTTGATGTGTTTGCCGCCGAAGTGCACGTGCCGTTCGGGATTGCGCGGCGTCAGCGTGAACTCCGATGGCGCCTTGGCAACCAGCTCCATGATCAGGCCGCGATCGAACTTCACAAGCTGGCTCGCCATGTCGACATCGGCACCGGCGGCTTTCAGTTTCTCCAGCGCTGTCTCGGACAGAAACTCGACGCCGAGTTCTTCGAGCACGCGCAGCGACGTCTGATGGATCGCCTCGATGTGATCGGCCGACAATATCTCGACCGGCTGATAGGGGTTCTCCAGACGCCGCCACGGCAGCTGTGTGACCTTGGGTCCGCTCGGGCGGCGGCCGCGCCTGGATTCGCTGCGGCGTGACATCACGCAATCTCCTCGTTCAAGACGACGCGTTCGCGCCGATAGCGCAGGCTGTCGTTGGTCTGTGATTGGAATTCGCGGGCAAAGCGGTGACCCGCGTAAACGGCATCGACAATCAGGCCGGGCGCCAGGCAATCCCCGATGGCGGTAAGTGTCTCAATGCCGCCGTTCGTCTCCGCGCCCCGGGCCTTCAACGATTGATAGAGGTCATCGACCGGAACACGCGATGTTGCCAGAACCAGTGTCGCGCATGGTGTTGTCGTGACGGTACCGGGTCCAAGGTGGGTGGCCGTGACCGTGTTGCCGTCGAAAGCCGAAAGCTTGTGCTGGACCATGGGCTTGATGCCGGCCTCATAGAGGCGCGGCACGAGCAGGTGGTGCTCGTCGGTCCATTGCGTCCAGACGCTGGGCTCGGGCGCGGGCGTCATCAACGTCACGTCGTGGCCTTCGCCGGCGAGGCTCTCTGCAAGCGCGCCGGCCATGTAGTAGTGATCGTCGTCGTAGATCACGACAGGTCCTTGGATCTCGGCACCGGCCAGAACATCGTCCGGGGTCAGGACGGTTGCGTCCTCAGGAAAGTCCAACGGTTCGACATGGGTGCGTCCGGTGCCGTCACGGTGCCAGTTGCAGCCGGTCGCGACCACGACGTGCGGGAAGCCGAACCCCAGGACATCGTCTGGTGTTAGCTTGCTGTCGCGATAGATCTCGACATGCGCCATGGCCTCCAACTGTCCGATGCGCCAATCGGTCACGCGTTTCCAGGCCGCCAGGCCGGGCAGGCGGGCAACGCGATCGACGTGCCCGCCCAGGTGCTTACCGGCTTCGGCGAGCGTCACCGCGTAGCCTCGCGCACCAAGGGCACGCGTGGCCTCCAGACCGGCTGGACCAGCACCGACGACCAACACGTGGTCGTCCGACACGGAGGGATTCATGCTCTCCGGGTGCCAGCCGCTGCGCCACTCCTCGCCCATGGTTGGGTTCTGGGTGCAGCGGATAGGCACGCAGCCCTTGAACGTCGCGCGGCAGATGTTGCAACCGATGCACTCGCGGATGTCATCCAATCGCCCTTCCTCGACCTTTCTGGGCAGGAACGGATCGGCGATTGACGGGCGGGCCGCGCCGATCATGTCGAGCACACCGCGCTTGATCTGCGAAACCATGGTGTCGGGGCTGGTGAAACGGCCAACGCCGACGACGGGCCGTGTCGTCAGCGGCTTCACGACCGAGGCGTGGACCTCCTGGAAGCCCTCCTCGAAGAAGCGTGAGCTGCCGCTGTCGGTTCTATAGTCCGCGACGTTGACGTCCCAGAGATCAGGCAGGTCGGCAAGTAAGGCGACAACATCCCTGCCTTCATCGGCGCTGGTCAGGCCGGGCTCGCCGACCAGTTCGTCGAGGGAAAAGCGCACGACGACAGCGCACGTGTCGCCGATCGCATCCTTGGTCTCCTCGATCATTTCGCGGAACAGGCGGACGCGGTTTTCCAAGCTGCCGCCGTATTCGTCGCTGCGTTTGTTGAAGCGGCGGCTGATGAACTGGGCCGGCAGATAGGCGTGACCGGCATAGACATAGACGATGTCAAAACCCGCACGCTGTGCGCGCCGGGCTGCATCGACCTGCCAACGGCGCAGGTCTTTGATGTCCGTCTTGTCCATGGTCCGCGCGTGTAGCGGATTGAGATAGCCGATCGGCCGGCCCGACGGCGCCATCGGCACGTCGCGCGTCATCTTGACCGGTGAGTAGAGACCGCCATGCCAAAGCTGCGTTCCCGCGAGCGCGCCATGCTCATGAATGGCGTCGGCGGTGACGGCCATGGTGCGGACGTCGTCCTCGTCCCACAGGCTGCACGTGGGGAAGGGCGCGTCGTCGGCGGTCGGGTGGATCGAGGTGTATTCCGTACACACCACGCCCCAGCCGCCCTCGGCCTTGACGCCACGCATGGCGGCCAGCGTCTGCGGCAGGTTGTACCCCATACCGGTACAGTGGGGCACTTGATAGAAACGGTTCTTGGCC